>CAMDAL010000018.1 GCA_945888565.1 Devosia equisanguinis
CGGCACCACCACGAATCGCTGATACGCCACCTCGCCGGCCGATTCCCCACGGTCGAGTGGCTGCTCGGGACTGCACGGTTCGTGGCACTCGCCGAACCGTTCATCCGCACCTCACCGCCGGGCGTGCCGTGCATGGCCGAGTACGGCGAAGGCTTTGCCGCAGCCCTCGATCATCACGGCCTCGCCGGCGAACTCCCCTACCTCGCCGATGTCGCGCGGCTCGACTGGATGCTGGGCCATGCCGCAGTTGCCATCAGCCTGCCGCCGCTCCCGATCACCGCGCTGGGCACCTGGCCTGCCGACCGTCTTCCTGACCTCAGGCTCGTGCTGCAGCCCGGTGCGGGATACCTGCACTCCACCTGGCCGGTCGATGACCTGGTCCGCGTGCGGCTCGACGAACGCGTACCGGACCGGCTGGAGTTCACTGCCTTGCCGGTAGCGCTTGAAGTGCGCGGCGCCCGCGGAGAGTTCGGCATTGGCCGCCTCGATCGGGCCGAGTTCGCGTTCCGCGCTGCCCTTCGCGCCGGCGCTCCGCTCGGCGCTGCCCTCGAAGACGGGCTTTCCACCAATCCCGGGTTCGATGTCCCGACGGCGCTCGGGGCGCTGTTCGCGGCCGGACTTGTCGTCGATATCCTTCCCCCAGATGCGGAGTGATCCCATGGCCGACCTCGCCTCGCCTGCCAGCAACGCCTCGTGGATCCGCGCCATGCGGACCCGCTATCTCGCCGCTCGCGGCCTGCTCGAGCGCCTGCCCTTCTCGCTGATCCAGCTGGCGATGCGGATCGCGATCGGCTTCGTGTTCTTCAACTCCGGCATGCTCAAGGCCCGCTCGTTCGAGTTCGCCGTCAAGCTGTTCCAGGACGAGTACCGGTTGCCGTTGCTGCCACCTGAACTCGCTGCCCGGATGGCGATGTCGGTTGAAATCGTCGTGCCGCTGTTCCTCTTCGTCGGCCTCGCCACCCGCCTTGCCACGCTGCCGCTGCTCGGCATGGTCATCGTCATCCAGGTGCTGGTCTATCCGCAGGCCTGGGTCGAACACCTGCTCTGGGCAAGCACCCTGATCGTCCTCCTCACCCGTGGCCCCGGCGTCCTGTCACTCGATCACGTCATCGAGCGCTGGCTTGCACGGCGAACGGCCGCCTGATCCCTTTCCCGAAACCTCCAGGAATACCCCCATGATCCGCAGAACCGTCCTCGCCTTGCTGACCGTCCTCGCCTTCACGCCGTTCGCCACCGCGGGGGAGATCGCCCCCTGGGATACATCCCGCTTCGGCGCGCTGCAGGCCGAGGGGCGGCCGATCCTCATCCATGTCACCGCCCCCTGGTGCCCGACCTGCAGGGCGCAGCACCCCATCATCTCCGATCTCGCCGGTGCGTCCGACAATGCGGACCTCGTGGTGTTCGAGGTCGATTTCGACAGCCAGAAGGACGTGCTGCGGCAGTTCAACGTGCGCCAGCAGAGCACGCTCGTCGCCTTCAACGGCGCCGATGAACGTGGCCGGGCCATCGGCATCACCGACCGCGCCGCCATCACGGCGCTGGTCGCCAGTACGCGCTGATCGCGATGGACCTGACCACGCTCGGCCTCAGCTTCATCGCTGGTGCGCTCTCCACCCTGTCGCCCTGCGTGCTGCCGTTGCTGCCGGCCATCCTGCTCGGCGCGACGGCCCAGCACCGGCTGGGGCCGCTGGCGCTGACGGCCGGGCTGGCGCTGTCGTTTGCCGGCATCGGCCTGTTCGTCGCCACGATCGGCTATGGCCTGGGGCTGACCGGCGAAGTGTTCCGGGCGGTGGGTGGCGTGCTGATGGTCGGCATCGGGCTCGTGCTGCTGGTGCCGGTGGCGCAGGTCCGCTGGGCCATGGCCGCCGGCCCGCTGCAGAACTGGACCGAATCCACCTTCGGCGGCCTCTCGACCAGCGGGCCGCGCGGCCAGTTCGCGCTGGGCATGCTGCTTGGTGTCGTCTGGGCGCCCTGCGTCGGCCCTACCCTCGGTGCGGCCTCGCTGCTCGCAGCGCAGGGCGAGAACCTCGGCAGCGTGGTCATGACGACGCTGATCTTCGCCGTGGGTGCCGCGCTGCCGCTGCTGCTGCTGGCGACGCTCTCCGGCACGGCGCTGCGGGCCTGGTCAAAGCGGCTGGCGAGCGGCGCAGGCTGGGGCAAGCCGATCCTCGGCGCGGTGCTGGTCACCATCGGCGTGCTGGTGATCACCGGCCTCGACAAGGTGATCGAAGCCTGGCTGGTGGGGATCATGCCGCAGTGGATCGTCGAGCTGACGACCCGGTTCTGACCTTCTGGGTCAGGCCGGGTCTGAGCTCTGGGCCAAACCGTTCTGACCTACCGGTCAAACCGGGGTGTCGTGCTGGACCGCCTTCAGCTTGTCGATGCCGAGGATCTGCAGCGCCAGCTTCTCGTAGAACGGCTCGGACGTTCCCGCCCGAACCTTGTGCAGGAAGTACTTCTCGAAGCCCACCTTGGCCGCGTGCACCCAGGGGCCCGAGCTCGACCAGTTGACGTTGCGCGGCGGAATCTGTGGCTGCGCCACAAAGGCGACGCCGCCATCGCCGAAATCGGCGAGGCAGACGGCGTTCC
This sequence comes from Devosia equisanguinis, assembly GCA_945888565.1. Classification (GTDB taxonomy): domain Bacteria; phylum Pseudomonadota; class Alphaproteobacteria; order Rhizobiales; family Devosiaceae; genus Devosia_A; species Devosia_A equisanguinis_A. Next base: position 2,590 of record CAMDAL010000018.1, read on the forward strand.
AGGTCGGGATGGCGGTCACCGGCCGGCCGGCGATGAGACTCGCGATGTTCTCGGTCACGGCGCTGACCATGGATTCGATCATGAAGCCGGTCTTGGGGACGCCGACGGGCACCGGGGTCTTGCCCACCGGCGGGATGGCGACGCAGACGCCGACCGAGAACACCTCCGGAAATGCCGGATTGCGCTGGTACTTGTCGGCGAGGATGAAGCCGCGCGGATTGGTCAGGCCCTCGATGCCGCGCACCGCCTCCACGCCGCGGAAGGCCGGCAGCATCATGGTGTAGACGAACGGGATCTCGTGGGTTTGCTTCACGCTGCCGTCGTCGGCGATCTCGCTGACATGGGCGGTGGCCTCGGCGAACCGGTCGACGCGGGCGTTGGTGATGGTGCGGACATGCCGCTGGCGCATCTCGCTTTCGAGCAGGCCGCGTGTATCGCCCACCCCATCGAGGCCGAGATGGCCGATATAGGGTTCGGCGGTGATGAAGGTCATCGGCACGCGGTCGCGCACCCTGGCGTCGCGCAGCGCCTTGTCGAGGATGAAGGCGAACTCGTATGCCGGGCCGTAGCAGGACGCGCCCTGCACCGCCCCGATGATCACCGGGCCGGGATTGGCGACCAGCCGGTCGAACGCATCCTTGGCGCCCAGTGCATGGTCGATATGGCAGACCGACTGGGTGCGCGCCGCCGGACCAAAACCCTCGATCTCGTCGAAGGCCAGTTCCGGGCCGGTGGCGATGACCAGGTAGTCATAGCCGAGGTCAGTCCCGTCGCTCAGCTCGATCCGGCGCTCCGTGGCGTGCAGGCGTTTGGCGCCTTGCGGGAAAAAGCCGATGTTCCGCTTCTCGAACACCGGCCTCAGGTCGACCTCGATGGAGGCGCGATCGCGCCAGCCGACCGCTACCCACGGGTTGGAGGGCACGAAGCTGTAGTGGGTGCCCTTGTTGACCACCGATACCCTGTGCTCGCGGCCAAGCGCGCCGCGCAGTTCATAGGCCATGATGGTGCCGCCGAGACCGGCGCCGAGAACGACGACATGAGCCATTGTTACCTCCTCAAGGGTTTGTCACGTTAGGCTGATGCCGGCATCGGCCGGTTGATCTGGATCACGTGCCGGCTGTTCCCGCCGCTGCCGGATAGCCTCGGTGGCCTGGTGCTGGCTCAGGTGGACCCGGCCATCGAGGTGCGCGTAGAACGCGGTGCCGGCCAGCTTGTCCATCACCGGACCCTTCACCTCGGACAGATGCAGCCGCACCCCCATGTCGGAGAGCCGGTGCTGGATCGCCTCGAGGCTCTCGAGCGCCGACATGTCGATGACGTTCACCGCCGAGCACATCAGCACCACGTCCGTCAGCCCCGGCACCTGTGCCGCCTGCGCGGCCACGTAGTCCTCGAGGTAGCGGGCATTGGCGAAGTAGAGGCTCTCGTCGATGCGGATCGACAGCACCCCTGGCAGCGTCTCGACCTTGTGGCGCTTGACGTTGCGATAGTGCTCGGTGCCCGGCACCTGCCCGACGATCGCCGCATGCGGGCGCGACGAGCGATAGAGGAACAGCAGGATGGAAGCGCCGACGCCCATGGCGATCCCGGTCTCGACCCCGAGCAGCAGCGTGCCACCGAGCGTCACCGCGACTGCCGTGAAGTCCGCCCTCGAGTAGGTCCAGGCCTTCCTCAGGATCGAGAAATCCACCAGCGTCAGCACCGCGAGCACGATGGTCGCGGCCAGCGTCGCCTTGGGCAGGATGGCGAGGAACGGCGTCAGCAGCAGCGTCGCCCCGGCAATGCCGATGGCGGTGAAGGCGCCGGCCGCCGGCGTGGCAGCGCCAGCGTCGAAATTCACCACCGAGCGGGCGAAGCCGCCCGTCACCGGATAGCCGCCACCGACCGCGGCGGCGATGTTGGCCGCGCCGAGCCCGATCAGCTCCTGGTTGGGCTCGATCCGCTCGCGACGCTTGGCGGCGAGGGTCTGGGCGACGGAAATGGATTCGACGAAGCCGACGATCGAGATGATGAGCGCCGGGAGCAGCAGGGCTTGCACCGTCTCGAGGCTGAAGCTCGGGACCGACAGCATCGGCAGGCCCTGCGGCACTTCACCGACCAGCGCCACGCCCTTGGCGCCGAGGTCCATCAGCACCGACCAGGCCATGGTGAGGAACACCACCGCCACCGGTCCGGCGCGGACAATCACCATCGCAACGCCCTTGGGCACGCCAAAGCGGGCGAGCCAGTTCTTGAGGTCCATCCGGATCCACAGCAGCAGCGCCAGCGCCACCGCGCCCACGGCAACGGTGTACCAGTTGATCTGGCCGATATTCTCGACGATCGACGTCAGGAGCCCGGGCAGTGCGTGCCCCTCGGTCCTGATGCCGAGCAGGCCACCCACCTGGCTCAGGGCAATGATCAGGCCCGACGCGGTGATGAAGCCCGAAATCACCGGGTGCGACAGGAAGTTGGCGATGAAGCCGAGGCGGAACACGCCCATGGCGAGGAGGATCAGGCCGCTGAGCGCGGCGAGCACGATCGCAGCACTGGCATAGTCCGCCGTCCCCTCCATCGCCAGCCGGCCCACCGCCGTTGCCGTCATCAGCGACACCACGGCCACCGGGCCGACGGCGAGCGCCGTCGAGGTGCCAAAGATGGCGTAGGCGACCAGCGGCAGCACCGAGGCGTAAAGGCCCACCTCCGGTGGCAGCCCGGCCAGCAGGGCATAGGCCAGCGATTGCGGGATCAGCATGATGGTCACGATGATCGCCGCGACGAGATCGCTGGTCAGCGTCTGCCGGTTGTAGCGGCTGCCCCAGTCGAGGATCGGGAGGTAGGCCTTGAGCTTCATGGCACTCAGCGCTTCAGGGTCGCGTAGAGGCTGCCGGCGCGGGCGCCGGAGCGGCAGTAGCCGAGGATGGGCTTGGGCATCTTCTCCCAGGCGTCATGGAAGCGGATGATCTGGCCCTCACCGAGCTGGCCGGAGACCGGAATGTGGACGATCTGGAGGCCTTCGGCCTCGGCGGCGCGCGCCACCGCGTCGAAGCTCGGCTGGCCGCCTTCCTCGTTGTCGGGGCGGGCACAGACGATGCCCTTGAACCCGGCCGCGGCCACGGCCTTGACCTGGTCCGGCGTGATCTGGCCGGTCACCGAGAAGTTGTCGTCGATCTTGCGAGCGTTCATCTTGTCACCTTTGGTCTTGAAGAAATCGAACATGTTCAAAGCCCGTTCACCGGGACCTTGAGGAAGGTTTTGCCGCTCTCGTCCTTGGGCGGCAGCTTGCCGGCGCGCATGTTGACCTGCAGCGACGGGATGATCAGCCGGGGCATGGCGAGGGTTGCGTCGCGCGCCTCGCGCATCTGCACGAACGTGTCCTCGTCCGTGCCCTTGCCGACATGGATATTGTGGTCGATCTCGTCGCCCACCGTGGTCTCCCACTGGATATCGCGGCCGTTCGGGCCGTAATCGTGGCACATGAACAGCCGCGTCTCGCGCGGCAGGGCCAGCACGCGCTGGATCGAGCGGTAGAGCGTGCGCGCATCGCCACCGGGGAAATCGGCGCGGGCCGAGCCGCCATCGGGCATGAACAGGGTGTCGCCGACAAAGGCGGCATCGCCGATGACATGGGTCATGCAGGCCGGGGTATGGCCGGGCGTGTGCATCACATAGGCCGTCATCTCGCCGATCTGGTAGCTGTCGCCGTCCTTGAACAGGCGGTCGAACTGGCTGCCGTCGCGCTGGAACTCGGTGCCTTCGTTGAAGATCTTGCCGAAGGTGTCCTGGACGATGGTGATGTTCTCGCCGATCCCCAGCTTGCCGCCCAGCTTGCCCTGGATGTAGGGCGCGGCGGACAGGTGATCGGCGTGTACGTGGGTCTCGATCAGCCACTCGAGCTTGAGCTGGTGCTCCTCGATGTGGCGGATGATCGCGTCGGCGCCGTCATAGGTGATGCGGCCGGCGGCGTAGTCGATGTCCATCACCGAGTCGATCACCGCGCAGGCGTTCGAGTTGGGGTCCTTCACCACGTAGCTGATGGTGTTGGTGGGGGCATCGAAGAAGGCGGTGACCTCGGGGGTGAGCATGAGGTCGGCGGTGAATGGCAGGGTGGTCATCGCGTATCCTTTCTGGTTCGGGTCAGGTGTTCTGGGTGGCGCGCTGCTGGAGCGCAAAGCGGACGGTGCGGGCGGCGGCGATGCCGGCGAGCATGGCGCCGACGAAGATCCAGGCGGAGGGCTCGCCGAGGCCGAGGGCCGGGATCGCCCCGCCGGGGCAGAACCCGGTGATGCCCCAGCCGATGCCGAAGATGGCGGAACCGGCGACCAGCGGCACATCGAGCGCGCGGTTAGCCGGCAAATGGAACCTCGTCTCGAAGACCGGACGTGGGCGCTTCAGCACGAAGCGGTAGCCGATGGCGGCAACGGCCAGCGCCGATGCCATGACGAGGCCCAGCGAGGCGTCCCAGGTGCCGGCAATGTCGAAGAAGTTGAGAACCTTGGCGGGATTGGCCATGCCGGAAATGGCGATGCCGATGCCGAAGGTGATGCCGATGGCGGCAGCGGTGACGATGCGCAGCATCACAGCCCCCCGATCAGGTGGCGGACGACGAACACCGTCGCCGCGGTGGTGCCCATGAAGATCAGGGTCGCGACGATCGAGCGCGGCGACAGGCGCGCCAGCCCGCAGACGCCATGGCCCGAGGTGCAGCCGGAGCCGAAATAGACGCCGACACCGACGATCAGCCCGCCGATCACCAGCCAGAGGTCGGGGATCGGGATCGCAAACGTGACGTCGTGGCCGAAGGCCAGCGTCAGCAGCATCGGGCCGGCAATGGCGCCACCGATGAAGGCGGCGCGCCAGCCCCAGTCCGCCGAGATCGGCGGCAGCAGGCCGGTGAGGATGCCGGTCATGCCGGCGATGCGCCCGTGGAAGGCCATCAGGGCGACGGTCGCAAGCCCGATGAGGGCACCGCCGGAAAGGGCGGCTATGGGGGTGAAGTCAGTGGTCAACATGGAGCCTTGCAGATGGAAATGCCGGAGCGAGGGACGGTGGGCGGTGCCACAACGCACATTCATATATTCGCATCTTCTAATATGTTCAAGCATGAAACCGGCGGTTTAGCGATCACGGCATCGGCATTTCAGCCATCGGTCGCACAGACAGCTGCTGCGGATGGGTGCTAGGTCTCGGTCAAAACGAGGAGTTTCAGTATGGATCTGGGTATCGCGGGCCGCACGGCCATTGTGTGCGCGTCATCGAAGGGACTGGGCAAAGGCTGCGCCGCGGCGCTCGCCGAGGCGGGGTGCCGGGTGATCATCAATGGCCGCGATGCGGATTCCCTCCAGGCGACCCGTGCCGAGCTTTCAGTCCTCGGTGGCGAGATCGTCGCCGTAGTGGCCGATGTCGGCACGCCCGAGGGCCGGGCCGCGCTGCTCGAGGCTGTCGGTACCGTCGACATCCTCGTCAACAACAATGCCGGCCCGCCGTTCAAGGATTTCCGCGAGATCGACGACGAGGCGATGCTCAAGGGCATCAACGCCAACATGCTGACGCCGATCGCGCTGATCCGCGCGGTGATCGACGGCATGGCCGAGCGCCGCTTCGGGCGCATCGTCAACATCACCTCGAGTTCGGTGAAATCGCCGATCGCCGGGCTCGACCTGTCGTCGGGCGCCCGCGCCGGGCTTACGGCCTTCGTCGCCGGCATCGCCCGCACGGTGGCCGACCGGAACGTCACCATCAACGGCATCCTGCCCGGCTCGTTCGACACCGACCGGCTGAAGGGCGGCTTCGAGCGCACGGCGCGCAACGAGGGCATCTCGATCGAAGAGGCGAAACAGCGCGCCGCCGACCGCATCCCGGCCAAGCGCTTCGGCACCCCCGACGAGTTCGGCGCCCTCTGCGCCTTCCTCTGCTCCACCCAGGCCAGCTACATCACCGGCCAATCCATCCTGATCGACGGCGGAAACGTGAACGCGACGTTCTGAGCCTGGCTGGCTTGGAATTGCGACCGCTGTGGCGCTACATGTCAGAACGGGAGGCGCCCGCGTCATGATGGATTTGTCAGACTACGCCGAGAACGGCCTCTTCTCTCCGACGAAGATCGCGGTCGCGTTTCGCACCACGAGCGAGGCGGTTGCGCGCGCTGCCGGTCTGGAAGTCGACTCGCTACAGCGCGAGGACGGTTTGCGATCCGACGCGACGCAGCGGCGGCTGAGCGAGATGGTCGAGATCGTCAATAGGCTGGAGTCGCGCTTCGGCTCTGCGCCTGCCGCCTTTGCCTGGTATGGCTCGCAGCCGCTGCCCGGGTTTTCCGGGCAGACGGCAATGCAGTTGGTGCGGTCGGGTCGAGCCGATGATCTGATCGACTACATGGACGCCGTCGATGTCGGCGTACACGCGTAGTCGACAGGTCACCAAGTCCGCCTACTTCGCCCCGCGCAACGCCAGCGCGCGCTGCGCCCGGATCGAGAACAGGACCAGGGCGGCGATGGTTACGACGAAGGGGATCGAGCGGATCAGCTCGGCCGGGGCGTCGCTGAACAGGCCGGGCATCACCACCGCCAGCGCTTCGAAGGCGCCGAACAGCAGGGCGGCGCAGAGCGCCCCGACTGGATGCCGCGCGCCCAGCAGCACAGCGCCCAGCGCGATGAAGCCGCGGCCTGCCGTCATGTCGCGGGTGAAACCCACGTAGTTGAACATGGCGAGCTGGGCGCCGCCCATGCCGGCCAAGGCGCCGGAGACGATCAGGCTCCAGGTGCGGATCTTCATCACCGGAATGCCGGCCGCCTCGGGCGCCGCCGGGTATTCGCCGACGCCGCGCAGCCACAGGCCCCACGGGGTGCGGTAGAGGAAGTACCAGACCGCGAACACCACGAAGGCGGCGATCCAGCTCAGCACCGAATGGCCCGACAGGAACGCGGTCAGCGTCGGGCCAACCACCGGGATCTGGCTCAGGAAGCTCAGATCAACGGCCGGCACGGCCTTGGACGGCAGGTTGATCGAGGTGCCCTTGTCGCCGCCGGTCGCCATCGAGAGGGCGAACACCGTGCCGCCGGCCGCGAGGATGTTGATGGCAAATCCGACGAGGATGATGTCGGCCTTCATGCGATAGGCGAAGAACGCCATCAGCAGCCCGAGCGTCGCGCCGGCGCCCATCCCCGACACTACCGCGACGTACCAGGGGGCGTAGACCGACACCAGCACTGCGGTCAGGCAGCCCACCAGCATCATGCCCTCGAGCGCCACGTTGAGCGCGCCACTGAGGTCGGCGACGAGGCCGCCCATGGTGGCGAGCAGCAGCGGCGTGGTGGTGCGGATGATGGTGACGAAGAAGGCAGCCGAAAAGACGGTGATGAAGAGGTCCATCATTTGGCGGCACTCCCCGCTGGAACGGTACCCGTGGCAGGAGCGTCCCCGCGCTTGAACAGGCGCTTGATGAAGTTGATCGAGAACGACGACGAGACCAGCAGGATGATGATCGCCGTCACCACGCCGATCACTTCGGCCGGCACGTCGGTGCGGATGTTCATCAGCTGCGCGCCCTGGCGCAGGTAGCCGTAGAACAGCGCCACTACCGGCACCGCCAGCGGCCGGCTGCGCGCCACGATGGCGACGAGGATGCCTTCGAAGGCGAGGTTGCCTTCGAACAGCACCGTCAGCTTGCTCCAGCCCTGGCCCTGCACGAACATCGAGCCGAGCAGGCCGCCGAGTGCGCCCGCTGCGGTCATGGCCGAGACCATGATGAAGGTCGCCTTGATGCCGGAATATTCGGCGAAGCGGGCATTGTGGCCGACGAGGCGGAGCTTCAGCCCCCAGCTGGTGCGGTAGAGCGCGAACCACACCACGAACACCGCCACCAGCGCGATGACGAAGCCGTAGTCGAGCCGGGTAATGTTGAGCCCGTCGAACTTGATCAGTTGCGGCAGTACCGCCGTCTCGGGGAAGTCGTTGGTGGTCAGCACGCCCACCGCCGGCTTGGGCAGCTGGGCGCGGACCAGGTAGTTGCAGAGCTCGATGGCGATGTAGTTCAGCATCAGCGAGGAAACGATCTCGTTGGCGCCGAGCTTGGCCTTGGCGATGCCGGGGATGAAGCCCCAGACGGCGCCGGCCATCATCCCGGCCGTCATGCCGAGCGGAATGCCGGCCCAGGTTGCCCCGAGCGGCGACAGCGCCACATAGGTGGCGGCGATGGCGCCGACATAGACCTGCCCCTGCACGCCCATCGAGAACTGCCGCGCCTGGAACACCAGCGAGAAGGCGAGCCCGGTGATGGTGAGCTTGGCCGCGTCGTCGAGCCACAGCCCGATGGTACGCGGTCGCTGCGGGATCTGGGTCAGCAGCACGTTGAGCGCCTCGAACGGCGTCTTGGAGGTCAGCAGCACGACGACGAAGGCGACGCCGAGCGCGATCAGCAGCGCACCGGCGGCGCGGCCGACCTCGGACCGTATCGCCTTCCAGCGCGACGCGCGGTCGATGGCGGGAACATTGCTCATTTGAGGGCCACCTGCATTTCGGCCGCGGTCTGGGTGGAAAGCCCGAGCATGTAGGTGCCGAGCGTTTCCGGAGTCAGGTCGGGGGAGTTGACAAAAGCCGCGACGATCTTGCCGCGATAGAGCACGACGAGCCGGTCGCTCAGCGCCAGCAGCTCGCTCAGGTCGGCGGAACTCAGCAGCACCGCCGCGCCAGCGTCGCGCGCATCGGTGATGGTGCGCCAGATGAACTGGGTCGCGCCGAGGTCCACGCCGCGGGTCGGCTGGTTGACGAGCAGCAGCTTTGGCTGTTCGGCGAGTTCGCGCGCCACCACCACCTTCTGCATGTTGCCGCCCGACAGGGTGCCGACGGCGGAGGCCGGGCCGCCGACGCGGATGGAGAACTGTTCGATCAGCTTGACGGCATTGGCCTTGATCGCCTTGAGGTCGAGCAGGCCGTTGCGGACGAACCGCGGATCATCGAGCCGCGTCGCGACGAGGTTCTCGCCGACCGAGGCCCCCGTGGCGAGACCCTCGGCGATGCGGTCCTCCGGGATCGAGGCCAGCCCAAGCCCGCGGCGCTCCAGAACGCTCAGCCCGGCGGCATCCCGGTCGGTGATGCGGATATCTCCCGCCGCGATCGAGCGCAGCCCGGCGATCGCCTCCAGCGTCTCGGCCTGGCCGTTGCCCTCGACGCCGACCAGCCCGACGATCTCGCCGGAATGAACGTTGAGGTCGAGCCCGGCCACCACTTCGGTGCCGCGCGCGTTGACGATCCGCAGGCCGCTCACAGCAGCCACACGACGGCTCTGGTCCGTCGCCTTGCGGTCGACCCGAAGGCTCACTTCGCGCCCCACCATCATGGCGGCGAGGCTCTGCTCGGTGACCTCGGAGGTTTTCACCTGCCCCACCGTCTTGCCCTGGCGCATCACGGTGATGGTGTCAGAAATCTCCAGCACCTCGGGGAGCTTGTGGGCGATGAAGATCACCGTCTTGCCCTGCGCCACCAGCGAACGGATGGCGATAAACAGCTCCTGCACTTCCTGCGGCGCCAGCACGGCGGTCGGCTCGTCGAGGATCAGGATACGGGCGTTGCGATAGAGCGACTTGAGGATCTCGACGCGCTGCTGCTGGCCCACCGGCAGCGAGCGCACGGGCGGCAACGGGTCGACCTTGAGGCGGAACTTTTCGGAGAGCGCCTGCACCTCGCCAATCGCCTTGCGGCGATCGAACCGGATACCCGCCTTCGGCTCCGACCCCATCACCACGTTCTCGTAGACCGCAAAGCTCGGCACCAGCGAGAAATGCTGGAACACCATGCCGATACCGGCGTCGATGGCGTCGCGCGGCCCCGGAAACTGTACCGGCTTGCCGTCGAGCAGCAAGGTGCCGGCATTGGGCTGCTCGAGCCCGAAGAGAATTTTCATCAGCGTGGATTTGCCCGCGCCGTTCTCGCCGACCACGGCGTGAACCTCGCCCGGCTGGATGACGAGATTGACCCCGTCATTCGCCACGACCCCGCCAGGATAGGTCTTGCCGATCCCGATTGCTTCCAGAAGCGCCATGCTGCCCCGCGCCAGTCATACTGAGTGGGTCGCGCTGCCCGATAGCCCCGGAAGCGCCCCATGTGAAAAGGGCCCCGCGTCGTCCGCGAGGCCCCGTTTCGATTACATCACCGAGTCGACGACGAGTTCACCCGAAGCGATCTTGGCCTCGAGGGCGTCGATTTCCGCGCGCACGTCGGCCGGCACGAGCTTCTCGTAGTACTCGTTCTCCGAAATGCCGACAGCGCCTTCCTTGACGCCGAGCAGCACGCCCGTGCCGTAGGCGGCAGTACCGTCGATCGTCGCCTTGAGCTGCTGGTAGAGCGACTCGCCGACACGCTTCTCCACCGAGGTCAGGATGACCTCGGCCTGGGCCGGGTCGGAGTCCTTGAAGATCAGCGCCTGGTCACTGTCGACGCCGACGGCCAGCTTGCCGGATTCCTTGACCGCCTGCAGCGCACCGAGACCGGTACCGCCGGCGATCGGGAACACCACGTCGGCACCCTGGTTGATCTGGGCGAGCGCGATTTCCTTGCCCTTGGCGGGGTCGGAGAAGGTGCCGGCGACCTGGTTCAGGATCGTCACGTTCGGGTTGGCGGCCTTGGCGCCCGCGTCGAAGCCGACCTTGAAGTCGGTGACGGTGGGGAACTCCATGCCGATGATGGTCGACAGGATGCCGGTCTTCGACACCTTGGCCGAGGCGTAGCCGGCGAGGTAGCCGGCGGCCGCGGTGGTGTACTGGATGGCGAGGATGTTCGAGCACTCGCAGGCCGAGAAGTCCGGCGTGTCGTCGAAGTCGATGAACTTCACGTCCGGGTATTCCGGCGCCAGCTCGACCATGTAGCCGGTCATGTCGAAGGTACCGGCGATGATCACGTCGTAGCCACTGTCGGTGGCGTCGGCGAGGCCGGCCTGCCACTTGGAGCGGTCATAGCCGAGCTCGATCACCTTGATGTCGACCGGCAGGTCGGCACGCGCCCGCACCATGCCGGAATTGGCGTCGTCGAAGAAGCTCTTGTCGCCGAGCGTGCCGTGCAGCACCAGCGCGACCTTGAGCGGGTTTTCCTTGGTGTATTCCTGGGCGTAGGCGGGAATGGCCGTGGAGGCCATCATGGCGCCGGCCAGCATGGCGCCCAAGGCGACCTTGCCGAAAGTGTTGATCAGAGACATGCGCACTCCTGTTGCGTTGGTTCTCAGTGTTCTGGGGTATAGGCAGCGGAACGGGCGTAGAGGGCATCGACCTTTGCGATGTCGACCTCCTCGACGAACGTTATCTTCGGGGTACCGAGGCGCCCCGAGGGATCGACCAGCGTCATGCCGCGCGTCAGCCCCGGCGACAGCTCGACACTGGAAGAAGCGAAAACCGACTTCGTCACCATCGAAGGGTCGAGCACCACGGCGGCGGCCAGCGGATCGACATAGAGGAAGCGGTCGGGGTTGCCGCGGCGAATGCCGTTCTGCCGGGCATGCGAGGCAAGGGCCTGCGAGAAGTCACTCATGACGCTTGCCGGGATGCCCTCGAAGAGAGCGTCGACGCGCTCACCTTCCATGAAATGCGTCGTGCACGGCTCCCACGGGATCACCACCGTCTCGACCCCGGCCGTGAGCACCACGTGCGCGGCCTCGGGGTCGGCATAGATGTTGAACTCGGCGGCCGGCGTGGTGTTGCCGCGCCCGTAGACATTGCCGCCCATGATGGTGAGCGTGCCGATGCCGTCGATGATCGAGGGTTCGAGCCGGAGCGCCAGCGCCAGGTTGGTCAGCGGCCCGATCATCAGGATATCGACGCGCTCGCCCTTGCCGGCAGCCTCGCCAAACACCCGGCGCAGTTCGCCCACGCCGTCATTGGAAGCCGGCAGCGCCTGCTGCGCCGGACGGCGCGCGCCGCCGAGGCCGTCGTCGCCGTGCACGTACTTGGCGTCGATGATCGGCTGGGTCAGCGGCCGGTCGGCACCCATATGGACGGGAATATCGACGTTGAGATGCGCGCACACCGCCAGCAGGTTGGTCGTCGCCTGGTCGCGCCCGACATTGCCGAACACGGTGGTGATCAGATCGGGAACCTTGCCGTTGGCAACCAGCAGGATCAGCGCCTGGGCGTCGTCGACACCCCCGTCGCTGTCGAAGATGAATTTCCGCGTCAAACTAGGCTACTTTCGTGTTGTTGGTCTGCTTGGCCGCGGCCACCCGGTCCCAGAAGTCCCGGTAGGTGGCCGCGTACTCGCGGCGGATCGTATCATAGGGTTTTCGAGTCAGCTGCCGGTCTTTGACGAGCTGTTCGCCCGAGACCCACAGGTGCCTGAGGTCACGGCCGGAGCCGGAATAGACCAGCAGCGTCTCGGGGTCAGGCGTTTCGGAATAGCCGGGGCCGGAGAGGTCGAAGGCGACGATATCGGCGGCCTTCCCAACCTCGATGCTGCCGATCTCGTGCTCAAGGCCGAGCGCCTTCGCGCCCTCGATCGTCGCCATGCGGATGAGGTCGCGCGAGGTGAGCGGCTGCGCCACCCCTTCGCGATGCGAGGCGACGAGGCCCGCGACCCGCATCTCCGACACCATGTCGTAGGAATTGTTGGCCGCGACGTTGTCGGTACCGAGCGCCACCGTCACGCCCGCCGCCCGCAGCGCCACTGCCGGGCAGATGCCCTCGCGGCCCGAGCGCAGCCCGGCCGACGCATTGTACGATACAGATGCATGCGGGGCGCGCGCGAACACCGCGATATCCTCGTCGGAAAGGTCGATGCAGTGCGCGGCGTGGATGCGGCCGTTGAACAAGCCGAGCGTTTCGAGCGCCACCGCCGCGGTGGTCCCGTAGCGCGCCATCGTCTCGGCATTGTCCTCTGGCCCGCAGGCCATGTGGAGATGCAGCCCGACGCCATACTTGTTGGCGACTGCTACCTCGTCGACTAGCAGCGCCTCGGTGTTGTCGACATAGGGCGCATGCGGGCCGAACCACGGGATCACCCGCCCATCGGCGGAGCGCTGGCGTTCGAGGAAGTCCGTCGCCTTGGCCAGCTCCTCCTCGCCGCGCCGCTCGTCACCGAGTTGCACGATGCCGTAAGCGATCACCGAGCGCAGGCCCGCCTGCTTCACCGCGTCGGCGATTTCTTCGGCGAAGAAATACTGGTCGCAGAATGTGGTGGTGCCACTGAGCGCCATCTCGGCGCAGCTGAGCGCCACCGCTGGCCCGATATCGGACGATACCAGCGACAGTTCGGGTTCGCGGATCGAATTGTACCAGCCCTCCATGGTGAGCAGGCTCTGCCCCTCGGACCGGCCGCGGAACAGCACCATCACCGAATGGGTGTGGGCGTTGACCAGCCCCGGCATGACGAGGTGCCCGGTCAGGTCGAGCACCTCGTCAAAGCCGGATGGGTTGGGAGTATCGGCCTTGGACCCGACGCCACTGATCCTGCCATCCCGAATGGCGACAAAGCCGCCTTCGAACACGGCATTTTCAGCGTCCACGGAAAGCACAGTCGCTCCGTGGATAAGCGTTGAACCCATTTGACCCCCGTCCGGTAAACCGGTTTACATGACGAGCTAACGACAGAATTCACGAGCTTGTCAAATGCAAACCGGGCCTTGCTCCGTGCCCAATTCGAGCGTCCCGGCGCTCGCCTACTGGCCGGGCGCGGTGCCTGGTTTGCGGGCACCGGGGCGACGCTGGAAATCGCTGGTAGCGTCGCAGTTCGGCAGGATCCTGTCCGCGCTGCTGCTCAAATAGAAGGCAAACCACCCCGATGCTCGATACCGCCACCGCCAGCTGGGAAGACGTCGCCGCAGGGGTGGCGGGCGGCCTCATCGCGGTGCTTCCCGTCGGCGCCGTCGAGCAGCACGGGCCGCATCTGCCGCTCCTCACCGACACGGTGCTCGCGAGCGGCGTTGCCCGCCGCATCGCCGAAAGCACCAAGGCATTGCTCCTCCCTGCCATCGCCTATGGCGACGCGTGGACCGCCGAGGGCTGGGCCGGCACGCTCTCCCTCTCGCCCGATACGCTGCGCGCCACGGTGATCGACCTTGGCCGCGGCCTCCATCGCATGGGCGTGCGCGGCCTCGTCACCATCAACGGCCATTTCGGCAACCGCGAGCCGATCGCACTCGCCGCCCGCGCGCTGAGCGAATTCGGCCTCCCCGTGCTCCACCTCGACTATCCGCACCTCGAGACGCTGGCTGCCGAGCACATGGAGAGCGAACCGGCCGGCCCCGGCTTCTACCACGCCGACGAAGTCGAGACCTCGATGATGCTGGCGCTGGCGCCGGACTCGGTCCGCCTCGACCGCGCCGCACCCGAATACCCCGAGTTCCCGCCGCTGTTCGGCAGCGAGCCGATGAAGCTCAGCGCCTTCAACAGCAGTGGCGTCTTCGGCGACCCTCGCCCCGCCACGGCCGAAAAGGGCGAGGCGCTGATTGCGGGGATAGCGGCGGAGAGTGTGAGGCTGGTCGGACTATGGCGCCGGGAGCATTCGATTTGACGATGCTCAGGTCACAGCACAGCCACACCCCCAACGGGTCATCCCTGCGAAAGCAGGGATCCCACTCGAAAACCGCGCTGTTGGAAAGGTGGGTCCCTGCTTTCGCAGGGATGGCACCTCAGTGTTGGTGCGATTCCAGTGCTGAGCCTCAGCTCGTCAGCTTCCTATGAGACCATAGCATGACCCTCCCCGCGGACCTTCACATCAACGCCACCGACGAAGTCGCCGTACGCCAGGACCTCCTCCTCGTGGCCCTCGGCAAGCGCCCGGCCGACCGCATCCTTCGCGTCGGCCGCCTGCTCGATGTCGCTACCCGCACCTGGCTCACCGACCAGGAGATCGTCATCAAGGGCCGCCGCATCGCCTGGGTCGGGCCGGCCGGCCAGTACACCGGCAGCGCCGCCGAGCATGTGCACGAGCCCGACCTTGCCGCCGTCCCCGGCTTCGGCGAGGTACACAAGCATATCGAAAGCTCGCACCTCACTCCCGAGTGGGAGGCGGCCCTCGTCATGCCGCGCGGCAATACCTGGACCTGCGAGGCGAGCCACGAGTTCTCCAACGTCGACGGACCACACAACCTCGAGTTCTGGTTCAAGGCGCGCGAGCATGGCTCGCCGCTGAAGATTTTCCCGCAGCCCGGCTCTGCCGTGCCGCCCACCGCGTATGAGTGGGGCGGCGGGTATTTCGGGCACGACGAGCAGCAGGGCTTCATGGCCGAGAGCCTGATGGTGACCGGCCTCGACGAGGTGATGGACTGGCCGGCTGTCTGGAACGCCGAGAACCCGTCGCATGCCCGCCTCTGGGGCATGATCGGCGCCACCATGGCCGCTCGCGGCGTGGTCGAGGGCCACGGCGCCGGGCTCCGCTCGATGGCCGAGATCAACGCTTTCGCCGCCGCGGGCCTCGCCTCCGACCATGAAGTCGCCTCGCCCGAGGAAGCCTGGGACAAGCTGCGCCACGGGCTGTTCATCGAGATCCGCATCCACAATCTCAAGGAGATCGTGGAGTTCTTTGTTGCCCAGGGCCTCGCCGACTGGAGCCAGGTCGCCTTCACCACCGACGACCGTTCCGCCAGCCATACGCTCGAACAGGGCGCCACCGACGGCAATGTCCGCGCTGCCATCGCGGCCGGGCTGGCGCCCGAGATTGCCATCCAGTGCGTCACCATCAACCCGGCCCGCCACATGCGACTCACGGCGCATGTCGGCTCGCTGTCGCCGGGGCGCTATGCCGACATAGTATTGCTCGAGGACGTCCCAAGCCTTCGGATCGCCAAGGTCTGGGCCGATGGCAAGCAGGTCTCGGAGGGCACGACCTACCTGCCCGAGGTGCCCACAATCGCGTGGCCCGCATGGGCAACGCAGACGATCAACATCCAGCGCGAGATCACCGCATCCGACTTCGCCATCAAGGCGGCGCCGGGCCGGTCGACGATGAACGCCGCCGTCATCCGCCCCTTCCACTGGCACCCCGATTTCTACACCATGGAACTGCCGGTCGCGGACGGCGCGGTGCAGCGGCTCGAGAGCGAGAACCTCACCAAGTTCGCCATCGTCGATCGCTTCTCGGGCGAGGGCAAAACCTCAAAAATGTTCTGGCGCGGTTGCGGTCCGCGCGATCCCGATACCGCCGTCGCCTGCTCGGTGGCGCACGACAAGCACAATATCTGGGTCTGCGGCTCGTCCGATGCTGCGATGGCGAAGGCCGTCAACACCTTGCGGGACACCCAGGGCGGCTGGGCCCTAGTGCATCGCGGCGAGGTCACCGCCACCGTCCGCTTCGAGGTCGGCGGCCTGATGAGCCAGCGTCCGGCAGCGGAGGTCGACGCCGACATGCAAGCGCTCTACCGCGCCGCAGCCAAGGTCGACTGGATGTACGAGCCGACCTTCCGGCCGCGCTGGAACCCCGGCTTCCCGGAGCGGTTGATGTTTGCCACGCTGACCTGCGCCCCCTGGAACTGGGTGCTGGTCGCCCCCTCGCCGCTCGCCCCCGAGGGCTTTGTCAACGTCGCCACCGGAGAGGTGCATCCGGTCGTCTGGTGAGTTACGAAACCGCTTTACTAAACCGCTTTTCTTGACCTAGTTTCAGCCCGATGGGGGACTTTATGGCGACGATCCATGATGTGGCGCAGGATGCGGGGGTCTCGCCGACCACCGTTTCACGCTACCTCAACCACCGGATCGAGTTGCCACCGGCGACCTCTGCCCGCATCGATGCGGCCATCGCGCGGCTCGATTATCGGCCGAACCTGCTCGCCAAGCGGCTCTCGACCGGCAAGACCGAGGCGGTCGGCCTCGTCACCCCGGAAATCCGCGAGCCGTTCTTCGCCGAGCTCGCTTCCGCCTTCGAGGACGAGGCGGACCGGCACGGCTACACGGTGTTCATCTCGTCCACCCGCTCCGACCGGAAGCGCGAGATCGCCTCGCTGGAGCGGCTGCACGACCGGCATATCGATGGCCTCGTGCTGATGACCAACACCCCCGATGACGGGACGCTGGCCCGCCTCATCGGCAGGCGGAAGAATGTGGTGATCCTCGACGAGGACATACCCGGCGTGACCGCGCCCCGGCTGTTCGTCGAGAACACGGCGGGCGCCCGGCTCGCCACCCGCCACCTGATCGAGGCCGGCCACACGAAGATCGCCTATCTCGGCGGGCCTCGCGGGCTGTTCTCGGTGGTCGAGCGGCACGCGGGCTTCCAGCAGGCAATGGCCGAGGCCGGTCTGCCGGTCCGCCCCGACTACGTGGCGCTCGGCGGCTTCGACCCCGAGCTCGCTCGCGCCACGACGCTGAAATTCCTTGCCCTACCCGAGCCACCCACCGCCATCTTCGCCTCCTCCGACTATCTCGCCATCGGTGCCGTGATGGGGCTGCGCGACGCCGGGGTCTCGGTGCCGGACGACGTATCGCTGATCGGCTTCGACGACATGCCTTTCGGCGCCATGCTGACGCCGCCGCTCACCGCCATCCGCCAGCCGGTCGAACAGATCGGCCGTCAGGGCTTCCAGCTACTGCTGCAGCTGCTCAACGGCAAGACCCCGCCACCGCTCACCCGGCTGCCGGTCGAGCTCATCCGCCGCCAATCGGTTGGCGCTCCCAGAACGAAGGACCTCTGAAGTGTCAAAACGCGTGCTGATCGCCGGTGAATCGTGGGTCACCCACTCCATCCACACCAAGGGCTTCGACAGCTTCACCACCACCGAATACAACGAGGGCGTCGCCTGGCTGAAGGCGGCGCTCGAAGGCGGCGGCTGGGACGTGACGTTCCTCCCCAACCATCTCGCCGCCCGCGACTTCCCCCAGACACCCGAGGACATCGCACGCTATGACGTGGTGATGCTCTCCGATATTGGCGCCAATACGCTGCTGCTGCACCCCGACACCTTCGTGCGGTCGAAGCCGCTGCCGAACCGACTGATGTCGATCCGCGACTACGTGAAGAACGGCGGCGGCCTCGTGATGATCGGCGGCTACCTCACCTTCCAGGGCATTGAAGCCAAAGGCAAATGGGCCGACTCGCCGGTCGAGGACGCGCTGCCCGTCACCATCTTTCACCACGACGACCGGATCGAATCGCCGCAGGGGGTTGTGGCCAATGTCGGCAACCCATCGCACCCTATCACCGCGGGCCTCCCCGCCGAGTGGCCGGCCCTGCTTGGCTACAACAAGGTCGTGGCCAAACCCGACGCCGAGGTTCTGGTGCGGGTCGGTGGCGATCCGCTGATCGTCGCCGGCAAATACGGCAAGGGCCGCTCCGCCGTCTTCACTTCCGATTGCGGGCCGCACTGGGCCCCGCCGCCGTTCTGCGACTGGGAGGGCTACGCGCCGTTGTTCAACAACATCGCCAACTGGGTCAGCGCCCAATGACGAAGGTCAAGCAGGCGCCCGATCCCTGGCAGCGCACCACCACCGAGAACGGCTTCCCGGCCGACGAGGTGATCTCGGCGCTGCAGAAATCCATCCGCCGCGGCCTCACCGAAAACGCCGTGCTGCTGGGCTGGGAGATGTTCATCACTTCGCCGGAGCTCGAGGCGAAGATGTGGTCCCGGCTGCAGGTGATCACCGTCGAGGATGTCGGGTTCGGCAACCCGCAGGCGCCGATCCTCATCGACACCCTGTTCCGCATGCACGAGCGCATCGACCGCCCGCAGCACGATCGCTTCCTGTTTGCCGCCCACGCCATCCGCGCGCTGGCCATGAGCGAGAAGGACCGCACCACCGACGACATGGTGAACTGGGCAAAACATAGCGTGGCCTTCGGCGAACGCCTCCCCGAAATTCCGGATTTCGCCGTCGACATGCACACCGGCCGCGGCGAGGCGATGGGCCGCGACTACCGGTATTTCATGGAAGAGGCGAGCAAGGTGGCGCCAGAGTCCGCGAAGAAGGAAACCAAGTACCGCGAGTGGATCCTCGCGGCGCTGGACGCGGGGAAGCTGACTTAGGTACCCCCACCCCAGCTTTGCTACGTCGCTTCGCTCCTAGCGACGCTACCCTCCCCACAAGGAGTAGGGAGTTGCTGTTGCTTGGCCTGTACCACTGATCTCCCTCCCCCTTGTGGGGGACTGTTTACAATTGGTGCTTTTAGGATTCTGCTCAGCGTGTTGGTTTGAGCAGGAGGGTTGGATGGTTTGCCCCCGTTGTGGGAGTGCTGATTTGATCAAGCGTGGGCGTAAAGGCAGCTATCAGCGGTTCGTGTGCCGTGACTGTGGTCGCTACAGCACGGACCGGCAGCCCAAGTTCAGTGCTGAGACGAAGGCCCAGGCGATCCAGATGTACATGAACAGCATGGGCATCCGCGCCATCGGCCGAGTGCTGAA
>CAMDAL010000019.1 GCA_945888565.1 Devosia equisanguinis
CGCAGACCCTCCGAGTAGGGCTCGATGCGCAGCAGCCCCGGCGGGTTGGCGAACATCGGCCGCGGGTTGGGCTGGGCAAACCCCTTGCCCTGGATCACCTCGAGAAACACCTCGGCATGGCCGCGCGCCATGTCGGCATCGGTCTGGCCCTCGGCGGGCACGTAGCCGAAATGCCTGTACCCATCGATCACCTGCTCGGGCGAGCCGCGCGAGATCCCGAGCTGCAGCCGGCCGCCGGAGATCAGGTCGGCGGAGCCAGCATTTTCTGCCATGTAGAGCGGGTTCTCGTAACGCATGTCGATCACGGCAGTGCCGAGCTCGATCCGCTTGGTCCGCGCCCCAGCCGCAGCGAGCAGCGGGAACGGGGATCCCAGCTGGCGCGCGAAGTGGTGGACGCGGAAATAGGCGCCGTCGGCGCCAAGTTCCTCGGCCGCCTCAGCGAGCTCGATCGATTGCAGCAGCGTGTCGGAGGCCGAGCGCGTCTGCGAGTGCGGGGATGGGGTCCAGTGTCCGAAGGACAGAAAGCCGATTTTCTTCATGATACCGCAGGAGTTAGTAGCGCGCCGGTGCAGATACTAGTCGCTGCGTCGCGCGGCTGCCATCCTCGGTGCGCATGACTTGGTGAGCATGACTTGCGACTGACCGGCCGACACCCGCCGAGAGCGCAACCCTCCCCCTCCGAAGAAGCCATTGGCAGCCCCGCCCCGGCGTGTCATGCGATGGACAACGCGTCAGCGTCCTGTCCCCCCGAGCTCCCATGCGCCCCCTCGACCTGCTGCTTTATTCTGGCGTGTGCCTCGTCTGGGCACTCAATCTGGTCGTCAGCCGCGTGCTGTTCGTCGATTTCGGCGTCCCGCCGATCTTCTATGCCGCCGCCCGCTTCCTGATCGTGGCAATCGTGCTGTGCCGGTTGCTCAGGCCCCTGCCCCGCCCGCTGGCCCCTATCCTGATGATCGGCTTCCTGATGGGCACCATCCATTTCGGATTGATGTTCCTGGGGCTGGCGAATGCGCCTTCGTCGAGCGTGTCGATTGTGCTGCAGATGGCTATTCCATCGACGGCCGTTCTCTCGGTGCTGCTGCTGGGCGAAAGGATCGGCGTGGTGCGCGGCACGGGTATAGCACTGGCGCTTGGTGGCGTCGTGCTCGTGATGTGGGATGGCGACGGCATCGGACTGAGCATCGGACTGCTCTATGCCTTCGTCTCCGCTGTAGCAGTTGCGCTGGCTTCCGTGCTGCTTAAGCGGCAGACGGGCATCAAGCCGCTGACCATGCAGGGATGGACGGCAGTGGTATCGTTCCCGCCCCTGATCACCTACGCGCTGCTGGCCGAGGGCAACCCGATCGAAACCAGCCTCGCCGTCGGCTGGCCGTTCTTTGCCGGTCTCGCTTTCTCCGTCGTGCTGGTGACGCTCGTGGCGACGACGCTCTACCTGGGGCTGCTGCAGCGCTACCCTGCGAGCATCATCGCCCCGCTCGGGCTGATGATGCCATTGATGGCAGTCGCGATGGGCGTGCTGCTGCTGGGCGAGAGGTTCGACATCCAGATGGCCGCGGGGGGCGTGATCGCCCTCCTCGGCCTTGCGCTGGTGCTGCGAAAGCAGCCTCCGCGCGATGCTGAGCAACCCCTGGAAATGACCTAGAGGCAGGGCTCACTCCGCCGCGATCGCCTCGCGGCTGTTGAGCGCCAGCAGTTCGCGGGCGCGCTTGAGGCTTTCCGGCTGCTCGCGGCGGTAGCGATCGCCGATTTCCATCATCAGCACGGTGTCGGGCAGGAAGGTGAGGTCGGAAAATATCCGGTCCCACGCGATGTCGCCCCAGCCGAGCGGCATGTGGAGGTCACCGATGCCGAGCGCCGTGTTCTCCTGCACGTGGTAGCCCCGGAAGAAACCCTGCGGCCGGCCGAACGAGTCATGCACATGCAGGTGGCCCGCCACCGGCGCCATCGCCGCGATCTCGGCGTGGAAATCGAGCCCCTTGAACGTCGACTCGATATAGGCGTGCGAGAAATCGATCAGCGCCACCACATTGGAATGGTCCACCGCCTTCACCGTCGCCGCCACTTCCGACGGGGTCTGGCGATACTGGCCGGGCTCGGTGGTGAAGATGTTCTCGAGCGCAATCCGCACGCCATGCGGGCGGGCGAAGTCGGCGAGTTCGGTGAGCGCTTCACGTTCGCGCTCGTCGGCACCGGCCCAGTCGGCGATCGCATCGGCGCGCAGGCTGCCCGAGTGGTGGACCAGGATTTCGGAGCCGATCGAGTTGCACACCTCGACCAGCGCCTTTGCGGCATCGATCTGGTACCGTTGCGTGATCGGGTCCATGAAGTTCGACGACACGAGCCCGTGCACGGTGTAGCGGAAGCCGAACTGCTTCGTCAGCGCCACCAGCGCCTCGTGGCGCTCGCTGATGATCCGGCCACCAGCGATCAGGTCGAGCGCGGTGACACCGATCTCGATGGTATCGACGCCCATGTCGGCGTTGGCGCGCATGTCCGCCTCAAGCTGGGCGAACTCGCCGTTGTGGGTGCCGACATTGAAGCCGGTGCCGATAAGGTTGCTCATTGGAGTCTCTCCGAAACGACTGGTGTCAGTGGGTGATGCGGCGGCCGTCCTCGGCCGAGAAGACGTGCAGGGCGTTGCCGTCGACGCTCAGGTGCACCGGCATGCCGGTGGTGATTTCCGCCGTGTCGGTATCGACCGCCACGAAGCGGCTGCCATTGACATCGGCATGGATGAGGCGGCTGGCGCCCAGTTCCTCGACATAGTCGACCACGCCGGCAATGGCGCCATCCGTGCCGGCTTGCGTCCGCCGCACGTTCTCGGGTCGTACACCGAGCACGATCCGCAGGCCCGGGCGACGTACGCCATTGAGTTCGCTGGCCTGCAGCCGTCCGCCCTTGCCGAAGGTGAACTGTCCCTCGACATCGAACTCGCCTTCAACCATGTTCATGGCTGGCGAGCCGATGAAGTCCGCCACGAACCGGCTGGCGGGGTGGTGGTAGACATCCGACGGGCGGCCGACCTGCTCGATATTGCCGCTGTTCATGATGACGAGCCTGTCGGCTAGCGTCATGGCTTCGGTCTGGTCATGCGTCACAAACACCGACGTAACGCCGAGCTCGCGATGCAGTTTGCGGATCTCCGATCGCATCGCGACACGCAGCTTGGCATCAAGGTTTGACAGCGGCTCGTCGAACAGGAAGACCTTGGGTTCGCGGATGATGGCGCGCGCCATCGCTACGCGCTGCCGCTGACCACCCGAGAGCTGCCCCGGCTTGCGGTCGAGATAGTCGCTGAGCCCTACCGAGGTGGCGGTAACCGCCACCCGCGCGATCCGCTCGGGCTTTGGCACGCCTGCCACCTTGAGGGCATAGCCGATGTTTTCGGCAACCGTCATGTGTGGATAAAGGGCGTAGTTCTGAAACACCATTGCGCAGCCGCGTTCGCGCGGCTCGAGCTTGTTGACCACGGTACCACCGATGGCGATTTCGCCACTGGTGATCTGCTCAAGCCCGGCTATCATTCGCAGCAGGGTGGACTTGCCGCAGCCCGAGGGCCCCAGGATGACAACGAACTCGCCCTTCTCGATGTCGAGAGTGACCCCCTGCATGACAGTGGTCTTGCCGTAGGTCTTGCCGACATTGCGGATATTGATCTCGGACATGAGGTGTCTCACTTGTCGGTGTTGATAAGGCCACGCACGAACCAGCGCTGCATGAGGATGACGATGAGGATCGGGGGGATCATGACCGCAAGCGTTCCGGCCATTGCATAGTGCCAGGTGGGCGTGCCGCCGCCAGTGGTCAGGTCATTCGGCACCAGGTCGGAAAGCTGCACGACCACCATGCCGTAGGTTGCACGGTCGGTGATGATGAGCAGCGGCCACAGATACTGGTTCCACGCATAGACGAACATGATCGTCGCCAGCGCGGCGATGTTGGTGCGGGAGAGCGGGATCAGCGTGTCGATTAGAAAACGGATCGGCCCCGCTCCATCCATCTGCGCGGCCTCCACCAGTTCGTCGGGGATGGTGAGGAAGAACTGCCGGTAGAGAAACGTCCCCGTCGCCGTGGCCACCAGTGGCAGGATGAGCCCGGTGTAGGAATTGAGCAGGTTCCACTCCAGCGAAATCCGTACGCCCGACAACATGTTCACCAGTGCAGTGATACCAAGAATGTCGAGCATCATCTGGAACGGCGCCAGCGCGTTGGCTGCCACCGCGTAGGTAGGCACGATGCGGACTTCGAGCGGCAGCATCAGGGTAATGAAGATGCACCAGAAGATCAGCATCCGGCCGCGGTAGTTGAAGAACACGAGGCTGAAGGCGGTGATGCAGGCCAGCGTTATCTTGCCCACCACCACACCGATCGCCACGATGAGGGTGTTGACGAACTTCGGGCCGAAATCGGAAATCTCCCAGGCCGCAGAGAGGTTGATCCAGAGCTGGTCGCCTGGCCACAGTTCCACCGGTGCGGAGTTCACCGCGCTCAACGTGTGGGTGGCGGCCACAAAGGCGAGCCAGACCGGGAACAGGATCAGCAACAATCCGCTGAACAGGATGACGTGCGTCGAAATGTTCAGGACTGGCGTGCGTTCGATCATTTTCCGACCTCAGGTGTAGTGCACGCGCTTTTCGACATAGCGGAACTGCACGAAGGTGAGCGCCATGACGAGAAGCATGAGAATGATCGACTGGGCGGCCGCGCCGGAATAGTCGAAGCTGCGGAAGCCTTCGGAGTAGATCTTGTAGACCATCAGGTCGGTGGCCCGGAACGGCCCGCCGCCCGTCAGCGTGTCGACGATACCGAAGCTGTCGGTGAAGCTGTCGGTGATGTTGATAACGATCAGGAAGAAGATCGTCGGCGTCAACAGCGGCAGTTGTAGTTCAAAGACGCGGCGCAGCGGACGCGCCCCATCCATCGCTGCCGCCTCAATGAGACTGCGCGGAATCGACTGCAGGGCTGCAAGAAAGAAGATGAAGCTGTAGGCGACATGCTTCCAGGCGCCGGCAATCACGATCGTGAGCACGGCTTGCCAGCCGACCTGGGTCGGATCCCACAGTCCGGGGGCGACCGTGTTGATGTAGGAGAAGATGCCGGCATTGGGATTGAATACGAACCGGAAAGCGAGGCCAACGGCTGGAGCTGCGATCGCATAGGGCCAGATCAGCGCTACGCGATAGGCCTTGTAGCCAGTCAGTTGTCGATCGACGAACACGGCCAGGGTCAGAGCCATCACCATCGCCAGCGCCGTGGTGGCGAGGGCATAGACCATGGAGACCTGCACCGACGACCAGTAATATGGATCCGACAGCGTCTTTGTGAAGTTGTCGAAGCCGACCCAGGTGTTGCCGCCGCCCCAGGGCTGCTCGAGCGTGAAAGCCCAGTACAGCGCCTGCACTGAGGGCCAGTAGAAGAACACGAAGATAATCAGCAGTTGCGGCGCTATCAGCGCGGCTGCAACCCAGCTGGTCTTGAAATAGGCGCGACGCATGGAACTCTCCCGGCCAGCAGAAGGAGCGCGGCGCTGGCGCCGCGCTCCTGGCGTCGTGGACTTACGGGAAGGACTTGCCCGGGTAGGTGCGGGCGAAGCGGGCCAGCAGGTCATTGCCACGCGAGGCGGCGGTATCGAGCGCTTCCTTCATGGTCTTCTGGCCGGCGAGCGCAGCCTGCACTTCGGCAGTCCATTCGGCGCGGATCTGGATGAAGCTGCCGAGACGGATGCCGCGGGTGAGTTCGGTCGGCTCGCTCCAGGTCAGCGACTTCATCGCAATGTCGCGGTTGATGTAGGGCTCCTTGGCGTAGAAGCCTTCGGCCTTGAGGGCCTCGTAGGTCGACTTCGTCACCGGGATGTAGCCCGAGTTCTCGAGCAGGAACTGCTGTTCCGGCTTGGTCGCAAGGAAGGCGAGGTAGGCGGCGGCGCCCTTGTACTCTTCGTCGGTCTTGCCCGACAGCACCCACAGGGAAGCACCACCGACGACGGTATTGGTGCGGGTCACGCCCTCATACGTCGGGATGATCTGCACATCCCACGCATGGGCAGGCTTGAGCTTGTGGATGGTGTTGTGGTCAGCGATCGAGGAGAAGAACACCGAGCACTCGCCTTCAACGAAGCTGTCACGCGCCGTCTTGCCCGACTGGGCTGTGCGGATCATCGAGTAGCCTTCGTTGATCCAACGCAGCTGGTTTTCCATATGCTTGACGTGCAGCGTCGTGTTGAACAGCAGTTCGGTGTCGAGTCCGTCATAGCCGTTGTTGTTCGACGCGACCGGCACGTTGTGCGCCATCGAGAACTGCTCGAGATCAATCCAGCTCGACGGGGCATAAGCCTGCGAGCAGGCCTGACCGGAGGCCTTCAGCGCCTTGAACGCTTCTTCCATGCCTTCCCAGGTGATCGGGGCTTCGGTGATGCCGGCCTTCGCAAAATGGTCCTTGTTGAAGTAGTAGACCGGGGTCGAGGAATTCCAGGGCATCGAGAAGAACTCGCCGGACTTCGACGAGTAGTAGTTGGCAATGCCGGGGAAATAGTCGGACCAGTCGATGGTGACGCCGGTATCCTGCATCAGCTTGGTGACCGGGTAGAACTCACCCGAGAGCATCAGGTCGGCCGTGCCGGCGTCGAAGGACTGCAGCAGGGTCGGATGCTGCTTCGCGCGGAATGCAGCAATCGTGCTCTGCACGGCGTTCTCGTAGCCATCCTGGCCGACGCATACAGCTTCGTAGTCATCCTGCGAGGCGTTGAAGCGGTTGCAGGTCTCGGCAACCACGGCGCCGAGATCGCCCGTCAGCCCGTACCAGTACTCGAACTTTGTCGCAGCGGTGGCAGGAGTGCTCGCGACGATGAGCGCTGTCGTGGCCAGAGCCGCGCTGAGCAGCCAGTTGGTCTTCATGTCAAATGTCTCCGAGGAAAGGGGATGCCGGTCGATTTCTCGAGCCGGGCACTCCTAGTCCGTCTGCTTGACGGTTGGATTTCACCCCGGTGACAGCCCGGTGACGACTGAGTGAAGCTTCGATGTCGGGCCCGACCGATGGCCGATGTGACAGCGGCGCAATTGCGGGCTATCGGGTTGCGCTGGCTTCAGGAGTTCAGGTCATGGCAGTCGCGATCATCGGCGGAACGGGGTTCATCGGCACGGCAGTCGCCGAGCGGCTGGCGCTCCGCGGGCTCGCCCCCGTCGTGGTGGCGCGCGGCGAGCACCCGCTGAACCTGCCCAAAGGCGCCATCCTCGAGCACGCCGACCGCATGGACGAGGCGCGGCTGCGCGACATCTTCGCGACTCACCGCATAGACACCGTCATCGACATCTTCGCGCTCGGCATGCTCAACACCCGCGCCGTCATGGAGGCTACCGCAGCGACCGGCGGCCGCTACCTGCTGCTGAGTTCGGTGGACGTGTACTCGAACTATGGCGGCCTCATCCGCAAGGAGACCCCGGCCATCCAGCCGCAGCCGGCCAGGGAGACCGACCCGCTCCGCAGCTTCCGCTTCCCCTATCGCGGCAACCCGCATCGCCCGAAAGGCGTGTCGGCCGAACTGTTCGAGGACTACGACAAGATCGTGCTCGAGGAGGCAGCGCTCGCCGACAACCGCTTCACCACCACCGTGATCCGCGCCCCCATGATCTTCGGCCCCGGCGACAAGCAGCACCGCTTCAAGTGGGCCATCGACGCGGTAAAACAGGGCGGCCTGATCCGGCTCGACGAGCGCGCCGGCAAGTGGCCGAACTCCTATGGCTACGTCACCGACGTAGCCGAGGCTATGGTGCTCGCCGCCCTCGACCCGCGCGCCGCTGGCCGCGTCTACAATGTCGGCCAGGACTTCGTCCGCAATCCGATCCAGTGGCTCTTGAGCTTCGCCGTGATGCTCAACACGCCGATCGAGGTCGAAACCGTGCCCGCGGCTGAAAAAGCCCTGCTGTTCGAACGCGCCGAGGCCACCGACCTGCGCTACCCCCTGACGCTCGACACCACCCGCATCCGCGAGGAACTGGGCTTCGTCGAGCCGACCGCCGAGCGCGAGGCACTGCTGGCAACCATCGCCTACGAGTCCGCTTGATCCGCCGCACAACCCCCGTTGACTCCGGCGCTTGCTAATTTAGTGTGCCTAAAGTTTTTCGGGGGGGCGCCCGCTTCATGCATGCCGACGACATTCGCGAGATGTCCGAAACTTTTGTGACCGAGGGCGAGAGCCTCGGCGCCCGTCTGCGGGCCCGCCGCAAGGCCATTGGAAAGACCATGCAGCAGGTCGCCGACGAGGCCAGCCTCACCATCGGCTTCATCTCCCAGATCGAGCGCGGCATCTCCACCCCCTCGCTGGCCTCGCTCTACAACGTGGCGAAGGCACTCAATGCCTCGGTCGACATGTTCGTCTCGCAGGCCCCGGCCCGATCGCACTCCGTCGTGACCCATGCCGGCCAGCGCCCCACCTTCAAGGTCGATGGCACCTCGCGCTACTACGAGTTCCTCGAGCGTGGCTTCGCCGATGCCAAGCTCAACGCCTGCCTGTCGCACGTGCCGCCCGGCCATGCCTCCGAGATGATGAGCCACGAGGGCGAAGACTTCGTCTACCTCGTCGCCGGCCACGTGCTCTACGAGGTCGACGGCGTCCAGTACGACCTCAAGGCCGGCGACACGCTGCACTTCGACAGCCGCCGGCCGCATCGCGGCACCAATATCGGCGCGTATACGGCCATCGAGCTCTGGGTCGGCACCATGCGACTGTTCCCCGAATGAGTCCGATCGATCCCGCCACCGCGAAACAGCTCGCCGACGCCCTCGCGTCCGGCCCGCCCGCGCTGTTCGCCTCGCTGTCGCACCTGTTCATCGCCATCCCCGGCATCCGCACCGCCACCTTCATCGCCGTCGCGCCCGACCGCACGGTGACGCACCGCATCGGCACCTCCAACCCGGCGCACTTCCCCATCGGCAATGTCGATCCGGTCGGCGACGATCCGTGGAACACCGCCATCCTCCGCGACCGCCGCCCGGTGATCGGCGACAGCGTCGCCGGCATGGCCACGTTCCTGCCCGAAACCGACGGCCTCGTCGCCATGGGCTACAGCGCCTGCGCCTGCTTCCCCATCGTGATCGCCGGCGAAACCCGCGGCGTCGTTGCCCTGCTCGGCGATGCGGGCATCTTCACCCCGGCCACGCTCGCCGAAATCGACACCCTTCTGCCTATCGCTGCGCTGACCTTCACCTTCCATGGGGTCAGCGAGAGATGACGACTTCAACCGCCGGCCGTTCGCGCCGGCACAGGATTTAACCAGGGAGACTGCCATGCGTTTGTACAGAACGCTTGTCGCGGTAGCGCTCGGCGCGGTGATGACCGTGTCGGGAGCCATTGCCGAGACGCCCAAGAATACTTTGGTGATTGCCGACGCCATCGACGACATCATTACGCTCGACCCGGCCGAAGTGTCGGAAGTCGGCGGCGTGCTGGCCAGCCAGCAGATCTACCAGCCGCTGGTGACCTTCGATCCGGCCGATCCGACCAACATTATCCCGGTGCTGGCCGAAAGCTGGACCGTGTCGGAAGACGGCAAGACCTTCACCTTCAAGATGAACCCGGCGGCCAAGTTCGCCTCGGGCAATCCGGTGACGGCTGCCGATGCCGAGTACTCGATCCGCCGCGTCATCCTGATCGACAGCCGTATTTCGTTCATCTTCGCCCAGTTCGGCCTCAACAAGGACAACGTGGCGGAGAAGGTGAAGGCGCTCGATGCGTCGACGCTGCAGTTCGAAGTCGACCAGAAATACGCGCCGAGCTTCGTGCTCTACGTGCTCTCGTCCTTCACCGGCGGCATAGTCGACTCGACCATCGTCAAGCAGCATGAAGGCACCCTGGCCGACGGTTCGAACGACTACGGCAACGCCTGGCTAAAGTCCGAGAACTCGGCCGGCTCGGGCCCCTACGTCCTGACCAAGTGGGACCCCAAGGTCTCGATCCTGCTCAGCCGCAACGAGAACTACTGGGGCACTGCCCCCGGCGTCGATCGCCTGTTCCTGCAGCACATGCCGGAATCGGCGACGCAGCGCCTTGCGCTCGAAAAGGGCGACATCGACATCGCCAACAAGCTGGGTCCCGATGATATCGGCGCCATTTCCGGCAACGCCGACATCCAGATTCTCGAGGGCGTGTCCTCGACGATGTACTATTTCGGCCTCAACGTTCGGAACGAAGCGCTGAGCAACCCGAAGGTCGTCGAAGCCATCAAGTACGGCGTCGACTACCAGGGCATCGCCGACACCATCGGCAAGGGCACCATCAAGGTGCACCAGACCATGATCCCGGACGGGTTCCTGGGCGGTGGCATCGACTACAACCCCTACTCGCTCGATATCGAGAAGGCCAAGGCGCTGATCGCCGAGTCGGGTGTCGCAACCCCGATCAAGCTCGAGACCGTCGTCTGGAACGTGCCGCCCTATCCCGATTATGCTCAGGCCGTGCAGGCCACGCTGAGCCAGATCGGCGTCGAACTCGACCTGCAGGTCGTCGATGGCGGCCCGTGGCTTGACCGCTACCGCTCGCACGACCTCGACATCTGGTTCGGCCTCTGGGGTCCGGACTATCCCGATCCGCACTCCAACGCCAAGGCGTTCGGCAACCATGATCCGTCCGATCCGGATGGCACCAAGGGCAATCTCGCCGACCGCTTCGGCTGGAACTCCGGGAAGGTCTCCGACCTCGTGAACCAGGCCGTTCAGGAACAGGACGTCGACAAGCGCAAGGCGCTCTACGACGAGGCCCAGCGCCTGCACACCGACACCTCGCCGTTCGTGTTCATGTTCCAGGACAGCCGCAAGGTTGCCATGCGCAACTCGGTCAAGGGTGTCGTGCTCGGCATCACCTTCTCCGACGACCGCTACGGCGGCGTGAGCAAGGAATAACCGACCTGCGGAGCCGGGGAGCTTCCCCGGCTCCGTTCTCGACGAGGATCCATGACAGACAACTTGCCGCGACCGCTGCGCCTCCTCCTCGGCTTTGCCTCCTGGCTGCTGACGGTGGCGATCACCCTTGTAGGGCTCGCTTCGCTCACCTTCTTCATCGGCCGCGTGCTCCCCATCGACCCGGTGCTGGCCATCGTTGGCGAGAAAGCCCTGCCCGAGGTCTACGATCGCGTCTATCTCGAGCTCGGCCTCGACAAGCCCATCTGGCAGCAGTTCATCGAGTATCTCGGCAAACTGCTGCGCGGCGACTTCGGCATCTCCTACTCCACCAACCGCCCGGTCCTCACGGACCTGCTGAGTTTCTTCCCGGCGACACTCGAGCTGGCCACCATCGGCCTCGTCATCGGCGTGGCGCTGGGCGTTCCGATGGGCGTCGCCTCGGCCTACTGGCATGAAAAGTGGCCTGACCACCTGATTCGCGTCATCGGGCTCATCGGCTATTCGGTGCCGATCTTCTGGCTCGGCCTCGTCGGTCTGTTCGTCTTCTACTACAAGCTCGGCTGGGTCTCCGGCCCCGGGCAGGTCGATGTGTTCTTCACCGGCATCGTGCCGCGCATCACTGGTTTCATCCTCGTCGACGCCGCGATTGCCGGCGAGTGGGAGGTGTTCTGGAACGCCGTCAGCCACATGATACTGCCGGCCATGCTGATCGGCTACTTCAGCCTTGCCTACATCTCCCGCATGACCCGTTCGGTCATGCTCGACCAGTTGAGCCGCGAGTACGTGCTCACCGCCCGCCTCAAGGGCGCCAGCGAGTTCACCGTCGTCGTCCGGCACGCCCTCGGTAATGCCGCGATCCCGCTCGTGACGGTGATCGCGCTGAGCTATGGCGGCCTGCTTGAGGGTTCCGTGCTCGTCGAAACCATCTTCGCCTGGCCCGGCATCGGCAACTACCTCTACTCGTCGCTGTTTGCCGCCGACATGAACGCCGTCCTCGGCGGCACGCTGCTCGTCGGCATCGTCTTCGTGCTGCTCAACATGCTGAGCGACCTGCTCTACGCCGCTCTCGACCCGCGCTCGCGGAGCCTCGCCAACAAATGACCCTGCTCACCGAACCAGCCGCCGATCCGAAGGCCGCCATCCGCGCCGCGCGCTGGAAGGAGTTCCGCAGCTTCGCGCGCCGCTTCTTCCGCAACCCGCTCGGCGTCGTCGGCCTGTTCATCGTGCTGGTGCTGATCTTCGTCGCCGCGTTCGCGCCATGGATCGCCACGCACGATCCCTATCTGCCGACCCTCACCGCCCGCCTCGCCGCACCGAGCGCCGAGTGGTGGTTCGGCGCCGACGAACTGGGCCGCGACATCTACTCCCGCCTCGTCCACGGCTCGCGGCTGACCCTGCTGATCGTCGCCCTGGTGATCGTCACCTCCGCGCCGCTCGGCCTGATCATCGGTGCGGTCGCCGGCACCCGCGGCGGCTGGATCGATGCGGTGTTCATGCGCATCACCGACGTGTTCCTCGCCATCCCAAAGCTGCTGCTGGCGCTCGCCTTCGTTGCGGCGCTCGGGCCCGGCATCGTCAACGCCGCGCTAGCCATCACCCTCACCGCCTGGCCGCCCTATGCGCGCCTCGCCCGCGCCGAAGCGATGGTCGTCCGGAACTCCGACTACGTGAAGGCCGTGCGGCTGGCCGGCGCCAGCGAGTTCCGCATCATCGTCTTCCACGTCATCCCGATGTGCCTCTCCTCTGTCATCGTCCGCATGACCTTCGACATGGCCGGCATCATCCTCACTGCTGCCGGCCTTGGCTTCATCGGCCTCGGCGCCCAGCCGCCGCTGCCCGAATGGGGCGCCATGATCTCCACCGGCCGCAAGTTCATCTTCGACCAATGGTGGGTGGCCACCGTCCCCGGCATCGCCATCTTCACCGTCTCGCTCGGCTTCA
Organism: Devosia equisanguinis; assembly: GCA_945888565.1. Taxonomy (GTDB): domain Bacteria; phylum Pseudomonadota; class Alphaproteobacteria; order Rhizobiales; family Devosiaceae; genus Devosia_A; species Devosia_A equisanguinis_A. Next base: position 12,832 of record CAMDAL010000019.1, read on the forward strand.
ACCTGCTCGGCGACGCGCTGCGCGACCTGCTCGACCCGCACCTGAGGCAGCGCAAATGACCGGTCCTCTCGTCGAGATCGAAAACCTCCGCGTCGCCTTCCGCAATGACGATGGGAGCTGGAACGACGCCGTGCGCGGCGTCTCCTTCTCGCTCGGCCGCGAGAAACTCGGCATCGTCGGCGAATCCGGCTCCGGCAAGAGCCTCACCGGCCGCTCGCTGCTCGGCGTGCTTCCCGACTACGCGCGGATCAGCGCCGACCGCCTGCGCTTCGACGGCATCGACCTCACGACCGCCTCGCCGAAACTCCGCCGCTCCCTGCGCGGTGGCCGTATGGGCATGATCCTGCAGGACCCCAAATACTCGCTCAATCCGGTGATGAACGTCGGCAAGCAGATCGTCGAGGCAATCCGCATCGGCGACCGCAAGCTGTCGGGCACCGAGGCACGCAGGCAGGCCGTCACGTCGCTCGAAGCCGTGCACATCCGCGACCCCGAGCGCGTCATGGGCCTCTACCCGCACGAGTTGTCCGGCGGCATGGGCCAGCGCGTCATGATCGCCATGATGGTGGTGCGCGAGCCCGACCTGCTGATCGCCGACGAGCCCACCTCCGCCCTCGACGTCACCGTCCGCACCCAGGTGCTGTCGATCATGGATGAGTTGGTGACCCGCCGCGGCATGGGCCTGATCTTCATCAGCCACGACCTGAATCTCGTGAGCAAGTTCTGCGACCGGGTGATCGTCATGTATGCCGGCCGCATCGTCGAAACCCTCGACGCCAAGAACCTGCACGCCGCGCAGCATCCCTACACCCGCGGCCTCCTCGCCTGCCTCCCGTCGATCGATGGCTCGCTGGAACCGCTCCCCACCCTCACCCGCGACGCCACGTGGCTGGAGGCGGCACCGTGATCACCGTCGAGAACCTCACTGTCCGTTTCTCCGGCTCCACCGCCGTCGACGATGTCAGCTTCACCGTCGCCGAGGGCGAGAGCTTCGGCCTCGTCGGTGAGTCCGGTTCGGGCAAGTCCACCATCCTCCGCACCATGGTCGGCCTCAACCGCCACTGGTCGGGCCGCATCGCCATCAACGGCATGGATGCCCGGACGACCAGGCAGCGCGACCTCGCCCGCACCGCCCAGATGGTGTTCCAGGACCCCTATGGCTCGCTCCACCCCCGCTACACCATCGGCCAGCAGATCGCCGAACCGATGCTGATCAACGGCATCGCCGACCCGGTTGGCCGCACCGCCGAACTGCTCGACCTGATCGGGCTGGGCGCCAAATTCCAGTTCCGCTTCCCGCACGAACTCTCCGGCGGCCAGCGCCAGCGTGTCGCCATCGCCCGCGCCCTGTCGCTCAGCCCACGCATCCTGCTGCTCGATGAGCCGACCTCGGCGCTCGACGTCTCGATCCAGGCCGAAATCCTCAACCTGCTCAACCGCCTGCGCCGCGAGCTCGGCCTCACCTTCGTCATCGTCAGCCACGACCTCGCGGTCATCAGCTACATGTGCGAGCGGCTGATGGTGATGCGCAACGCCCGCGAGGTGGAAACCCTCACCCGCGAGCAGCTCCGCGCCCGCGACGTGCGCGACGACTACAGCCGGCAACTGCTCGCCGCCAGCTGATCCGGCCTTGCCCAAGCATCGATCCCCCGGCTACCCATAGACTGGGGAGGACTTCTTCGTGCTTGAGCGTTCTTGCGAGGATCGGAGCTGATGGCGCCGATCAAGCTGGTCATTTTCGATTGCGACGGCGTGCTGGTCGACAGCGAACCGCTGGCCATGCGCGTGCTGCTGGGCCTGCTCAGCGAGCAGGGGATCGAGATCGACCGCGGCGACGCGTTCCGCTCGTTCCTCGGCCGCTCGCTGGCCTCGATCTCGGAATCACTGAACCAGACGCATGGCGCGCGCCTGAGCGAAGCCTCGCTCGGCGGCATGCGCGACCGGCTCTTTGCACTCTACCGCAAGGAGTTGAAGCCGACGGGCTGGATCGCCGAAGTCCTGGCCGGGCTCGAACTGCCCTTCTGCGTCGCTTCATCGAGCCAGATAGAACGCATCCGCCTCAGCCTCGAACTCACCGGCCTGCTGCCGCGCTTCGAGGGCAAGGTGTATTCGGCGAGCATGGTGCAGAACGGCAAGCCCGCGCCCGACCTGTTCCTGCACGCCGCGGCGCAGATGGACGTGGCGCCCGAGAACTGCCTCGTCATCGAGGATTCGCCGGCCGGCATCATGGCGGCGCGGGCGGCCGGCATGCGGGTCTTCGCCTATGTCGGCGGCGGCCATTTCGCCGATGGCGGTCTGCGTGACGAGGCCGAAGCCCTCGCCCCCGACGCTATCATGGAGGACATGCGCGCCCTGCCCGGCCTGCTGGAGCTGCACGCCGCCCGCGAGGCGGGCGACGCAAAGCTGCTGGTCGCAGTCGATGTCGGCACCGCCAGCGCCCGGGCCGGCGTGGTCACGCCGCGCGGCCACCTGATCGGCCGCGCCGAACATCCGCTGCAGCTCAACCGCGCCGACGCCAACTTCGCCGAGTACGATTCCGAACAGATCTGGGACGCCGTCGGCGCTGCCGTGCGCGACGCAATGCGCGTCGCTGGCGCGCGCTCCGACGAGGCAGTCGGCATCAGCTTCGACGCCACCTGCTCGCTGGTTGTCCGCGACCGCGCCGGCGATTCACTCCCCGTCTCACCCGGCGGCGAGGCCCGGTGGGACACCATCGCCTGGTTCGATCACCGGGCCCTCGCCGAGGCGGAGGAGTGCACCGCCACCGGCCACCGGGTGCTCGATTTCATCGGCGGGGTGATGTCGCCCGAGATGGAAGTGCCCAAGCTCATGTGGCTGAAGCGGCACGCCCCCGACACCTGGACGAAGGCCGGACACTTCTTCGACCTAGCCGATTTCCTCACCTGGAAAGCCTCGGGCTCCACCGCCCGCTCCGAATGTACCCTCACCTGCAAGTGGACCTACCTCGCCCACGAACTATCCGGCTGGCAGCGCGATTTCCTCGCCGAGGTCGGCATCCCCGAACTGGTCGAACGCGGCGGACTACCCGAACGGGCGAGCCCGATCGGCCAGCCGCTTGGCGCGCTCACACCATCCGCCGCCGCCTTGCTCGGGCTTTCGCCGCTCTGCCGCGTCGGCGTCGGGCTAATCGATGCCCACGCCGGTGCCCTCGGCTCGCTTGCCGCCTTCGCCACCGAACCGCAGGACATCCACCGCCACCTGGCGCTGATCGCGGGCACCTCGAGCTGCGTCATGGCCCTGTCGCAGGAACCGCGCCCCACTCCCGGCGTCTGGGGACCGTATGCCGGCGCGGTGCTGCCAGGCGTCTGGCTCAACGAAGCCGGGCAATCGGCCACTGGCGCCCTGCTCGATCACCTGCTGAAGCTGCACGGCGCCGGTGGCGCACCAACCCCTGCGCTCCACCGCAAGGTCGTGGAGCGCGTCATGCACCTGCGCCTCACCGAAGGCTTCGGCCTCGGCGCCCGCCTGCACGTCCTGCCCGATTTCCACGGCAACCGCTCGCCGCTCGCCGATCCGCAGGCGCTGGGTGTCGTCTCCGGCCTGTCGCTCGACAGCGATTTCGACAGCCTTGCCCGACTCTACTGGCGCACCTGCGTCGCCATCGCCGTGCAGGTCCGGCACATCCTCGAAACCCTGAACGATCGCGGCTACACCATCGACACCCTGCATGTCACCGGCGGCCACAGCCGCAACCCGCTGCTGATGGAACTCTATGCAGACGCCACCGGCTGCAGCGTCATCGAACCGGCCACGCAGGATGCAACGCTGCTCGGCGTCGCCATGGTGGCGGCGACCGCCGCGGGCCTCCACCCCGATCTTCCCTCAGCCTGCTCCGCCATGGCCCAGCCCGGCACCATTCGCCTGCCCGACCCGGCGGCCATGAGCCAGTTCGACCGCGACTACCGCACCCAGCTGGCCATGCAGCGGCACCGCGCCGAGATCGAGGCGATCGCGCGCGACTGAGAACCTTCAGCACAGCCGACATTGAGCTTCGACGGTGCGGCGGCAGGCGTATCAGTCGAGCTGGAACATCCGGTTGAGCGGGATCTGCACCGGCGTCTGGTCGGGATTGGTGTCCATGATGTCGGTCTGCATCACGAACCACTTCTTCATCACCGGTTGGTCGAACAGCTCGGCCAGCCGGTTGCTGTCGGTCTTCAGGTGGGTGGCAAAGAGGATATCGGTCTCTGGATCGTGCCAGATCGAGTAGTCGCGGATCCCGTAGGCAGCGAGCAGTTCGGCGAGCTCGGGCCAGATGTCGTCATGGCGCTGCTTGTACTCGGCCTCGCGGCCGGGAAAGAGCTTCATCTTGAAGGCGACGCGTTCCATCACTCACTCCCTGGATAGAGTCGGGGCGCCGGCAGAACCGGCGCCCCGGAGGCATCAGAAGTCGAATTCGTCGATGTTCTCGGCGTTGAACGTCGTCAGTTCGGCCTGGGTATTGATCGAGTTGTTGGCATTGATCGTGATGGTGCCGAGGTTAGGCACTTCGAAGGTCGAGCCGACCTCGTTCTTGATCGAGCCATCGATCACGCCGAGCGCGAAGTGCACGGCCAGCCAGCCTTCATTGTAGGGCGACCAGAGCTGGAACGCCTTGACGGTACCGTCCTTGACGAAGTCCCGCATTTCGCTCGGCAGGCCGAGGCCCGTCACGGCGACCTTGTCGGCGATGCCGCGCGACTGCACGACCTGTGCCGCGGCCGCGATGCCCACGGTGGTCGGCGCGATCACGCCCTTGAGGTTCGGATAGTTGGAGAGCAGCGCCTCCATTTCCGTCGTCGACTTCTCCGGCTGGTCATCTCCGTAAACGGTCGCCACGAGGCTCATCTTGGCGTACTTGGCGTCCGCCTTTAGCGTCTCGTTCATGCCCACGATCCACTTGTTCTGGTCGGGAGCTTCGGTGGTGGCCGAAAGGATGGCGATCTCGCCTTCATAGCCGATCAGCGAGCCAACCATCTCGACCTGGTCACGGCCGACGATGTCGAAATTGACCGGCAGGATGGTCGCGTCGCGATACTGCTCGTTGCCGGTGATGTCGCCGTTCACGGTGAGCACGAGGATGCCCTTGGAGCGGGCGTCGTCGAGCACCTGGTTCAGCGCATCGGGGCTGTTCGGCGCAATGCCGATGACGTTCACGCCGCGCTGGATCTGCGCTTCGATGAACGGGATCTGCGAGGTGGCTTCGGCGGTCGCCGGGGCCACGAATTCGAACTCGCAACCCAGCGACTCGCAGGCATCGACGAAGCCGCCGGTGATCGAGTCGAAGTACGGATTGCCGGTATTCTTGCCGATATAGACGATCTTCAGCGCATCCTGCGCCATGGCAGTGCTGGCAAAGGCGAGGCTCGCGGCCAGGCCGAGAACGAGAGCTTTCTTGAACACGTCTTTCCTCCTGTTGTGCCGGTTTTATCCGGCGGAATAGCCCGTCACCTCTGGGTGCGGGAATAGATCAGATTGGTGGCGATGATGGCGACGATCAGCAGGCCGCCCAGCACCACCAGTTGCACCGCCGGCAGCACGTTGGCGACGATCATGCCGGTCGAGACGATCACCAGCAGCCACGCCGCAAGGAACGTCCCGAGGATGGTGCCACGACCACCGAAGATGTAGGTGCCGCCCAGCATCGCCATCAGCACCATCTGCAACTCGCCGCCGGCGGCGATGTCGTAGCGCACCGAGCCGAGCCGCGACGCCGTCATGATGCCAGCGATCGAGGCAACCAGCCCCACCAGCAGGAACAGGCTCGACTTGATGCGCGCGCTGCGGATACCCGCATGCCGCGCCGCCACCTCGTTGGTGCCGATCTGGTAGATGTTGCGCCCGAAGATCGTGCCGCCCAAAACGATGCCGAGCCCGATCGCGAGCACGATGAACAGCACCACCGGAAGCGGAACACCCGCCAGCATGATCTTGTCGACACCGATGAACCACTCTGGCACCCGGATCGACTTGTCGCCGGCCAGCACCTGCGCCAGCCCGCGGAACAGCGTCAGCGTGCCGATGGTGACGATGATCGAGGGCAGTTGCAGCCCGATCACCAGGAAGGCGTTGAGCGCGCCCATCGAGAGGCCGGACAGCAGCCCGATGACAATGGCGAGCGGGATCGGCACGCCCGACGCCTGGGCCCAGGCGAAGATGCAGGCCGAGAGCGCCATGTTGGCGGCGGGCGAAAGGTCGATCTCGCCGGCGATGATCACCATGGTCAGCACCAGCGCCACGATCGCCAGTTCCGAATAGAGCGTGAAGCTCCTGAGGATGTAGCTGAGGTCGAGGAAGAACGGCGACAGCAGGCTGCCGGCGAACACGCCGACGACCAGCAGCATGAAGGTCATCGTCTCCGGCCGGATCAGCAGCGTCTGCCAGCGCGGGCGGACCGGCGAGATATCGGCTTGCGCCGGCGCAGCAGTCTTGATGGTGCTCATGCCCGCGCCCTCTTCAGGCTGGCAATGCCTTGCTGCCGCACCGAGCGGTCGATGACCAGGGCGATGAGGATGACCGCACCGTAGATCGCGGCCTGCGATGTGCCCGGGATACCGAGCAGCGGCAGTGCCGCCGACACGCAGCCCAGCAGCAGCACGCCGAGCACCGTCCCCAGCACCGTGCCGACGCCGCCATTGATCGAGGCGCCGCCGATTACTACCGCCGCGATCACCTGGAACTCGAAGCCGGACCCGGTATTGGACGGATTAACGAAGCCCCAGCGGCTGGCATAGAGGATGCCCGCCAGCCCCGACAGCGCGCCGGAGATCGCAAACACCAGCAGCGTCACCTGGTTCACCTTGATGCCACGCAGCGGCGCCGCCACCGGGTTGGAGCCGAGCGCGAAGATCTGCCTCCCCACGCGCGTATGCATGGCGAAGAAATAGGTCAGCAGCGCCACGCCGAAGGCGATGAAGATGATCCACGGGATGCCCATGATCGGCGAGGTCTGCGCCAGCCCCTTCAGCTCCGACGGAATCCACTGCCGGTCGATCTGCTTGGCGTTCGAAATGATGAAGGTGAGCCCGCGATAGAGGCTGAGCGTGCCCAGCGTCACGATGATCGCCGGCAGTCGGAACAGCGTGATCAGCAGCCCGTTGCCCAGCCCCAGCAGCGCCCCCACGACGATCGAGATCGGGATACCGCTCCACCATGGCAGGTCCACTCCGAACCAGGTGGCGTCGTAGCGATAGAGCATGCCGCTCACCATGGCCGAAACACCCAGCATCGAGCCAATCGACAGGTCGACATGCCGGGCGACGATCACCAGCATCTGCCCCATCGCGCCGATCATGATCAGCGGCGTCAGCAGCAGGATGATCCGCAACTGGTCGAGCGTCAGGAACTGCGGCTTCACAGCGCCCACGGCGAGGCAGAACAGCACGATCATCACGGCGATGCCGGCTTCCCGCCGCAGGAAGATCTTGCGCAGCGTGGTCATGCCGCGACTCCTTCGGTCGTCGATTTACGAGGCACCGCCGCGCGCATCACCGCCTCCTGCGTCGCCTCGGCGCGCGGAATATCGGCGGTGAGCCGGCCTTCCGACATCACCAGCACCCGGTCGCAGAGCGCCAGCAACTCGGGCAGTTCCGACGAGATCAGCAGGATGGCGCGGCCCTGCGCCGCCAGTTCGCCGATGATCGAATAGAACTCGGCCTTCACGCCGATATCGATGCCGCGCGTCGGCTCGTCGAGGATCAGCACCCCGGGATCGGTCAACAGCCAGCGCGCCAGGATCGCCTTCTGCTGGTTGCCACCCGACAACTCCCCGATCGGCTGGCGCAGCGACGCGAGGCGGATCGACAGCTTCCTGACCGCATCCTCGCCCATCGCCCTTTCGACCGCGCGTCGGATGAAGCCGCCCGGCGCCAATTGCTTCGGCACTGCGACCGAAATGTTCTGCTCGACCGACAGCGTCCGGAAGATGCCGGCCACCGCCCGGTCCTCCGGCACGAACGCCAGCCCGAGCGCAATCGCCTGCGACGGGTCGGTGATCGACACCCGCTTGCCGTTGATCGACACCGTGCCGCTGGCCGCCGGGGTCACGCCGAAAATGGCTTTCGCCACATCGGTGCGCCCGGCGCCCACCAGGCCGCCGAGCCCGACGATCTCGCCCTTGCGTACGGAAAAGCTGATGTCGCTGAACACGCCGGGTAGCGTCAGCCCCTCGACCTGAAGCGCCACCTCGCCGATCGTCGCGCCGGTCTTGTGCATGTATTCCTTCACCGGCCGGCCGATCATCAGTCGGATGATGTCCGCGTCAGAGAGGTTGCCGATCGTGTCGGTGGCGATCTTGTTGCCATCGCGAAAGATGGTGACCCGGTCGCACAGCGCCCGCACTTCCTCGAGCCGGTGCGAAATGAAAACGATGGTGCGGCCTTCGTCGCGCAGCTTGCGGGCGATGGCGAACAGCGTCTCCACCTCGCGCGGCGTCAGCGGCGCCGTCGGTTCGTCCA
>CAMDAL010000020.1 GCA_945888565.1 Devosia equisanguinis
GTAGATCGCCGCCAGCGCCAGCAACCGCCGCGCCTGCCCACCATCCTTGGACTTTCGCGCGGCCGCCCTCACCAAGGCCGCATCAAAGTCGGTGCGAAGCGGGATCGGCATGGCAAACTCCAGATCGTTAGCCACCTAGAATCAGCACCCTATCATCCTGGCAACCCCACCAGAGTCATCCTCCCCGAGACTTGGTATAAGTCGTCACTACCGCCTGGCCGCGGTAGCCGGCGCGGGCCAGCGCATCGATGGTGTTGTCGTCCATGAACGCCTTTTCGAGCGAGAAGCGCTCGACGACGTTCTTCATGTAGTCGCGGCCAGCCGCGTGGCGGATACTGCGGGCGGGCGCATCGGCACTGGCGCCGGTGCCGCGCAGGCGTGCCATTTCCTCGGCGCGCATCTTCTCGCGCTCGAGCGCAACACGCCGGATGCGCTGCTTGATGTTGCTGCCCGACGAAAAGAACGTGGCACCGAGCGAGAACACCACCGCCGCGGCAGCGATCGCCGCAAACAGCGCGGTGAGAAACTTCGGGTCGGTCAGGGTATCTACAAGGTTGTCCATTGGCGCAGCTCCCTCAGATGTCGAACTGGACCATCTTGACCATGATGAAAACGCCCATCGACATGAGGATCGCGGCGATGCCGAGCATGATCAGGCCGATGTCGGTGGTGAACAGCGGCAGCATGTAGCTCGGCGTAGTGAGCGTGACGAGCAGCGCCACGATGAAGGGCAGCGAGCCGATGATGCCCGCCGAGGCCTTGGCTTCCGACGACATCGCCTTGATCTTCTGCTTCATCTTCTTGCGGTTGCGCAGCACCTTGGCGAGGTTGCCCAGCGCTTCGGACAGGTTGCCGCCCGCCTGCTGCTGCACCGTGATGACGACGACGAAGAAGTTCACCTCCGGCAGCGGCACGCGATCGTAGAGCGTCGAGACCGCCTCCATCATCGACTTGCCGAGCGACTGCTGGTCGAGCACACGCTGGAAGTCTGACTTGATGGGCTCCTTGGCTTCCTTGGCGACGAGGCGCATGGAGTCGTTGAGCGGCAGGCCAGACTTCACGCCACGCACGATGGCTTCCACCGCGTTGGGAAGCTCGTCGAGGAAGGCGTTCTGGTACTTCTTGCGGCGATGGCCGAGATACATGCGCGGCAGCAGGTAGCCGCCGGCGAGGCCGAACACGGTGCAGTAGATCAGATCGACCTGCAGCACCCAGGTGCCGGCGAACAGGACAATGCCCACGATGATCGAGTTGCGGATGAAGGCCCCGCGCTTCAGCTTCATGCCCGCCTGGTAGAGCTGGTCCTGCAGCGGCACGCGCTTCTTGCGCTTCTGCAGCGTGTCGGTCTGGGCGCGGAGGGTCTGCTGGATGTCCTTGCGGCGCGTCTCGCGGGTGCGGGTGGCGGTCAGCTCGCGGCGGTTCGCCTGGATGTCGCCCTGCAACGCCTTGATGCGCTTGTCGGCGCGGCCGCTGCCGAGCATCGAGGGCACCAGGGCGAAGCCGGCGGCTCCGACGCAGACGATGGCGAGAATGGCGATGATCAGTGGGCTCATCGGATTGCCTTACGCACCCAGGATTTCGTGCTGCTCGACATTGGCCTTCTCAAGCGCATCGACGAGGTTTGCCTCTTCGTTGAAGTATTTGGCACGCTCGTTGAACTGCGGCTTGGTGATGCCGGTGGAGCGGTGGCGGCCCAGCAGGTTGCCGGAGGAATCCTCGCCCATGATGTCGTAGAGGAAGATGTCCTGGGTCACGATCACGTCGCCTTCCATGCCCAGCACCTCGGAGATGTGGGTGATGCGGCGCGAACCGTCGCGCAGGCGGGCGGCCTGCACGATCACGTCGATCGACGACACGATCATCTCGCGGATGGTGCGGCTGGGCAGCGAGTAGCCGCCCATTGTGATCATCGACTCAAGACGGCTGAGCGCCTCGCGCGGCGAGTTGGCGTGGAGCGTACCCATCGAGCCGTCGTGGCCGGTGTTCATGGCCTGCAGCAGATCGAGGCCTCGGGTCCGCGCACTTCGCCCACGATGATGCGCTCCGGGCGCATACGCAGGCAGTTCTTGACGAGGTCGCGCATGGTGATCTCGCCTTCGCCCTCGAGGTTGGGCGGGCGGGTTTCGAGGCGCACCACGTGCGGCTGCTGCAGCTGCAGTTCGGCCGAGTCCTCGCAGGTGATGACGCGCTCGTCTTTCTCGATGAAGGCGGTGAGGCAGTTCAGCAGCGTGGTCTTGCCCGAACCGGTACCGCCCGAGATCAGCACGTTGGCCCGAACGCGGCCAAGGATGCGCAGCACCTCGGCGCCTTCGGGCGAGATCGAGTTGTACTTGACCAGTTGCGGAAGGGTCAGCTTGTCCTTCTTGAACTTACGAATGGTGAGCGCCGCGCCATCGATGGCCAGCGGCGGGGCAATCACGTTGACGCGCGAGCCATCCGGCAGGCGGGCGTCACAGATGGGGGAGCTTTCATCGACGCGGCGGCCGACCTGCGACACGATGCGCTGGCAGACGTTCATCAGGTGCGCGTCGTCGCGGAAACGGACATTGGTGAGCTTCACCTTGCCCGCGACCTCGATGTAGCACTTCTGCGACCCGTTCACCATGATGTCGGCGATGTCGTCGCGGGCCAGCAGCGGCTCGAGCGGGCCGTAGCCCAGCACGTCGTTGCAGATGTCCTCGAGCAGGTCTTCCTGCTCGGAGATAGACATGATGATCGACTTGAGCGCGATGATTTCCGCAACGATGTCGCGGATTTCCTCGCGCGCCGTCTCCATTTCCATGGTGGCGAGCTGGCTGAGGTCGATCGAGTCGATCAGCGCATTGAAGATGGCCGACTTGGTCTGGAAGTACTCCGTGTCGCGCTGCGCGGCCTCCGGGCTGCGCACGTCGATGACCTCTTCGGCGCGCTTGGGCTCAGGCGAGCGCGACAGCTCGCGGCTTGCGGCCTGCACCACCGGCGCAGGCGTCGGTCGGGAGGCCGGCGTGTTGGCTCCCGGGGTGTTGCCGCCGAACGTGGTACGCTTGCCGAACATCTAGGCCTCTCAGGCGCGCTTCTTGAGGAACGGGATCTTCAGGCCGGATTTGCTGGCGACCCGTTCGGGCGTGTTGCGGCCGGTGACATGCATGCCGATCAGCCGGAACATCTCGTTGGCGCGGTTGTTGGCGGCGACCTCGGCGATCATCTGGCCGTTATTGGCCGCCGTGCCGAAGGTCTGCGCGTCGAAGCTCACCTGGCCGAGCAGCTTGCACTCGACCGAGGTGGCGAACTCGTTTGCGGGGATTTCGGGCCGGCGCGGCACACCGACCTTGTTCAGCACCAGCAGCGGCTCGGCCTCGGTCGGTCGCAGCGCCTTGATGGTATCGGACAGGTTCTTGGCATTGCGCAGGTTGGCGAGGTCGGGCTCGGCGACGATGATGATCTCGTCGATGGTGGCGATGGTGTGCCGGACCCACGCGCTCCAGATGTGCGGGATGTCGAGGATCACCACCGGCGTCGACTTCTGGCTCACCTCGATGATCTGCTCGAACTCGCGTTCCTCGAAATCGAAGGTCTTGTCGAGCACCACCGGGGCGGTGAGCAGGCTCACATGGTTGGCGGCCTTGGAGCTCAGGCGATCGAGCAGCGTCTGGTCCATCTTCTGGCTGGCGCCGATGGCATCGGCGATGCCGTGCGGCGGGTCCTGGTTGAAGTTCAGCCCGGCAGTGCCGAAGGCGAAGTCCATGTCGAGGATCAGTACGTCCTGCCGGAGGCTCTGCGAGATGGCCCAGCCGACATTGTGGCTGATGGTCGAGGCACCCGAACCGCCCTTGGCAGAGATGAAGCCGATGGTGCGGCCTATCGGCGCCGCGCCTTCGGCGGCAAACAGCTCGGTGATGACCGAAACGATGGCCTGCGACGAGGTGGGCAGCACGATGTATTCGGAGACGCCCGAGCGGATCAGTTCGCGGTAGAGCACCACGTCGTTGACGTGCCCGAGCACGATCAGGCGGGTTGCCGCGTCGCAGACTTCGGCGAGACGTTCCAGCGCGGGCGGGATATCCTCGGTCGGCAGCGTCGTCTCGACGATGATGAGGTTCGGCGTCGGGTTCGCCTTGTAGGTCTCGATGGCGCCCTCGAGGCCGCCATTGTGGGTGGTGAGCGCAACCTTGCTCATGCGGCGATCATGCACCGCCGCCTCGACCAGCTGGGCGGTCTGGGAGTGCTCGCAGAAGGCCTGGATGGTGATGCGCGGAATCAGCCGCGCACCGTTCGCCACCTCGATCGCGGGCTCTTCCGACTGCCTGCCGCCGTCGATCTTCAGGAAACTCATGGTACTGTTACTCCGTCAATCCAGCAGGAAGCCGATCGAGCCGTCATAGCTGCCGCGCATGCCGTCCGGCCCGACGCCGTAGATGGTTTCAATATGGCCCAGGAACATTGCCTCCGCGTCACCAGCGAAGTGAAGGTTGTCGGTAGGCAGCTCGGGCATCTGGGACTTGGCGCGGGCGTAGTAGGGGGTGACGAGGAACACCAGCTCGGTGCGGTCGCTCGTATATTCGCGGGAGCGGAACAGCGCACCGAGGATCGGGATGTCGCCCAGGCCCGGCAGGCGGTCGATCTGCTGGCGCGAGCGCTCCGACAGCATGCCGCCGATCGACAGGGTCTGGCCGACGCCGAGCTGCACCGTAGTTTCCACGTCGCGGGTGTTGAGGGCCTGGCCGTTCGGCTCGGAGACCGTGCTCTTGACCTCGAGCTGGATAGTGCCATCCGACTTGATGGTCGGGGTGAAGGCGAGTTGCACGCCGTAGGGCTTGAACTCGGTGATCGTACGACCGCTGTCATCGGTGGTGGTGTAGGGAAGTTCGCCGCCGGCGAGGAAGGTTGCAGGCTTGCCCGAGAGGGCGGTGAGCACCGGCTCGGCGAGCGTGCGGATGCCGCCGCGGGCCTCGAGTGCGCGGAGCTCGACATTGATCGAACCGGCGCTGAAGGGAATGGTGGTGTTGCCGCCGACGACCGGGATCTCCGCGTTCGTGGCCATCGGAGTGTTGAAGCCGCTGGTCAGGTTGCCGACCGAGAAGCTACCCGAGAGATTGATGCCGAGCTGCTTGGCGAGACTGCGCTGCACTTCGGCAACCGTCACCTTCAGCATGACCTGCTGCGGACCGGCAATGGTGATGACGCTGGCGACGTTCTCGGGGGCGCCGGCAAACTGCCCGGCGATCGACAGCGCCTTCTCGGCGTCCTCGGCGGAGTTGACCGAGCCCGACAGCACGACGCAATTGATGGTGTTGCCCTCGCCGTCGACAAGGCTGACGGACTCCACATTGATGGCCGAGCCCGGGATGATCCGTTCATAGGCATCGCGCAGGGCGGCGGCGACGTTGGAGGTCGGGCCCTTTACGGCGACGTCGAGGACCACGATGGTGCGGCCGTTGGCATCGAGGAAGATCATGTTGGTGTCGCCCGCACCGGTCGACTGCAGCACGGCGCGGCGCTTGGAGCGCAGGATGGCGTTGGCAACGCTCGGCTGCGAGACGATCACTTCCTTCACGTCCACAGGCAGGTCGAGGATGATCGACTTGTTCGGGCCGATGCTGACACTGCGGGTGGACCCGAAGGCGCTGCCGTTGATGGTGATGTGCGCCGTGTCGGCGCCCAGCACCTGGCCGAGCCCGAGCGGTGCAAGGCCGATGGTGAGGCCGAGGAGCGCCGCAAGCGCGGTCATCTTCAGGGTGTCGTACATCGGGCGCCTCGTGAAGACCGACCGGGTGACTTCTTGCTGAGTGGACATCATTCCCCCGTCGACTGCGTTTCGCCGTTGCCAAAGCTGGCATCGGTGACTTCGGCCTCGGTCGCGGCCGTAATGTCCTGGTTGCGCCCGAAGCGGATCATCCGGATGGGGCGATTGACGCTGTTTCTGCGCTCCGTCTCGACGGTCTGCGCGTAGTCGGCGATGGAGCGCAGGACCAGCGAGAGCGTGCCGAGGCGGGTGGAGTTGATCACCGTCTCGCCCTGCACCGGATTGAGTTCCAGCACGGCAATGGTATCGGCGAAAACGTTGGCGCTCGGGTCCTCAGGGTCAGCCTGTGCCCCGGTGGTCCCAGCCTCGCCGAGCCGCGTGCCGATGGCCAGCACCTTGACGTTCTCGAGAATGGTGTTGGAGATCGAGCCGCTGGCGCCGGCGCTGCTCAGCACCACGTCGACCCGGTCATTCGGCAGGATGTAGCCGCCCGAGGCCGAGGCGGCGCTGACCTGCACCGGAATGGCGCGCATGCCCTTGGGCAGCACCGCCGAGAGGTAGCCCTGGTCGGAATGGACCAGCTTGACCTGCATGATCGGCTCGCCGGGGAAGAATTCGAAGCGCGCCACGGCGCCATCCATCTCGGTGAGGGCATCGGGAAGGGCTGCGTCGGTGATGTATTCGGGGCGGACGGCCAGCTCCGGCCAGTCCTGCCACTCGATCGTCGCCTCGCTCAGCCGCTGTCCGACGCCGATCTGCGTCCTGGCGACGAGGATCCGCGCCTTGCGCTCCTGGATGACCTGGGTCGGCCCCTCGACCACAACCTGCTGCGGAGTATTGGTCGTGGCAACGAAGAAGTAGGCTGCAAGCCCACCTGCCAGAAGGGCGACCAGGAGCAAGATGATGCGCGATGCTCTCATCGCCGGTACTCCACTGAACCAAGGACGCAGAAGCGCCTGACTAACTCGTCCGTCGACTATCGGCGCAAAGGGTCAAAGTTTGGTTAATCGATGCTTGTGAAATACGGCTAACAAGCCGTTAACAACTTGCAGCGACGACACATTCAGGCGAGGAAGCGCTGGAAGATCACGCTGTCGGAGTAGACGAGGAGGCCGGCGATGGCGAGCGCGATGCCGTAGGGCACGCCGGTCTTGCTATCGTGCAGCCGGTCGATCCAGGTCACGGCGCGCAGGCGCTCCGGCAGCGGGTAGCGCCGCGCGGCGAGCAGGATAAGGGTCAGCGCTCCGCCCAGCAGCGAGGCGTAGATGAGATAGGGCAGCAGCAGGCCTAGACCCAGCCACAGCGCCGTGGCCGCGATCAGCTTGCCATCGCCGCCACCGATCCAGCCGAAATTGAAGAAGACCAGCGCAACCACCAGCACCCCTGCAGCGCAGGCGACATGCATGCCGATCACCTCGAGCGGCAGTCCGACGAGCAGCGCCAGCGCGAAGAAGGTGACGATCACGGCCAGCACCAGCTTGTTCGAGATGCGCATGGTGAACAGGTCCGAGAAGGCGGCGAACGCCATCAACAGCGGAAAGATCACCAGGGCGGGGAGCAAGATGGGAGACATGGGTGCCGGAGCTGGGGTGGACGCGCGTGATGCGTGGCGGGCAGTTTCGGCGCGGCATGGTTAACAAAGCGGCAACGGGCAGCGACCGGCGGGGACACACGAGACGGGGTTGCGAAACGCCGGCGGCATTTGCGAAATATTCACCATTCCGGGCAACACTCCGTTCAGCGTATCAGTCAAGTAACCCGGGGTTCGTCCCATGATGTTCCGCAAGAGTTTCGCGGTTCTCCTCACTGCCGGCATCATGCTCGGCAACCTCGCTCCTGCCGTGGCTGCCGACAGCGCGCCCGTCAGCGTGAAGGTCAACATGGCGCGGATCCTCAGGATCGACGCCCCTGCCTCAACCGTCATCATCGGCAATCCGGGCATTGCCGACATCACCATCCAGGACCCGCAGACGCTGGTGCTGACCGGCAAGAGCTACGGGCAGACCAACCTGATCATCCTCGATGCCAACGGCAACCCGATCGCCGACACGATGATCGAGGTCACCCAGGACATGGCCGACGTCGTGACCGTGTATGTCGGCGACAAGCGGCAGAGCTACAGCTGCGAGCCGGTCTGCCAGTCGGTCATCATGATGGGTGACGATCCGGCCTTCACCGGCGAAGCAGTCGGCTCGTCGCAGACGGTCGCCGGGGTTGCGCAAAGCAACTGAGGGCGCCGTTAAGGCCCCTTGAACCATCGTCGCAACTTGCGGCCGGGAGCTAACCTTCGTTTAGCGCCCGCCCGCTAGTCTGCCATTCGATGGAGCGGACCGCCAACACGCCATGACGAAACGCAGATCCTGGCTCAGATGGATGCTGGCCCCGGCGCTGAGGGGCGCATACCGGTTCCGCCGCGACGACCGCGGCGTGACAGCCGTCGAGTTCGGCATCCTTGCCCTGCCGTTCTTCACGCTGATCGCGGCGATCCTCGAAACCAGCCTGATCTTCTTTGCCAGCCAGATCCTCGACAGTTCGGTGCAGGACGCCAGCCGCGTGATCCGCACCGGGCAGCTCCAGACGGGCGCGGCGGCCAACAACACGCTGGCCGCCTTCCGCACCCGGATCTGCAACAACCTCTACAACATGATGACCTGCGCCAACGTGAAGGTGAAGGTTTCGGTGGTCGCAAACTTCGGCAGCGCCACCGTCACCTACCCGATCCAGACCGGCAATGACTGCACCACCACCAACGGCGTCAAGACCTGCAACTGGACCATCACCGAGAGCTATGCGCCAGGCGCCGGTGGCGACGTCGTGCTGATCCAGGCGTACTACAAGTGGCCCACCATCGTCCGCCTGCCGGGCTTCAACCTGCAGGATCAGGTTGACGGCACCCGCCTGCTGGGCGCCGTGCGGGTGTTCCGCAACGAACCGTTCGGGTGTTCCAATTGCACCTGAGGCGCACCTTGCCGGGCCGGTTCCTGCGCGATGCCAGGGGTGTGGCGGCCGTCGAGTTCGCGCTCATCCTGCCGCTGCTGGTGCTGCTGTACTTCGGTACCGTCGAATCCGCCTCGCTCTATTCGGTCGACCGGCGCGTCTCCACGGTGGCGAGCACCATGGCGGACCTCGTGTCGCGCGAGCAGAGGTGCATCACCACCGCGAAGCTCGACAGCTATTTCGCTGCCGCCGCGGCGATCATGCAGCCGTTCCCGACGACGAACCTGAAGCAGGTGGTGTCGTTCATGCAGATCAGCTCGGCCGGCACCGTGACCATCAAGTGGAGCAAGCCCTACGGCACCGGCGCGACGGCGCGCACTCTCGGTACCACCACGGCAATCGGCACCCCGACGAACATCAACACCCTGGCCCGCACCAGGGGCTGGCTGGTGGCTGCCGAGATCCAATACCCCTACCAGCCGCTGTTCGGCATCGTGATCAAGACCATCAACCTGGGGCACACCGAATACTACCTGCCGCGCTACGAGGAAGAGATCACCACCTCGGCCAGTTGCTGAGGTTGCATCCTGCCGAGGCCGCTTGCCGCCGCAGGGCGGGCCATGATAGCCGGGGCATCCCAACCCCAAGGATGCCGCCATGCAGGACACCATCATTCCCGTCTTCGACCTTGGCGGCGTCTTCGTCGAATGGAACCCGATGTTCCTGTTCCGCAAGCTCTTCGACACGGAAGAGGAAGCACAGTGGTTCCTCGACAACATCTGCACCAAGGACTGGAACCTCGAGTTCGACGCCGGCGGCATCTTCGCCGAGGGCGTGGCCCGGCTGATCACCCGCTATCCGCGCTACTGGCGCGAAATCCAAGCCTTCGACCTGCGCTGGAAGGAAACGGTCGGCGAGTTCATCCCGGGCACCATCGCCATCCATGACGAGCTGATCGCCAACGAAATCCCGACTTTCGCCATCACCAACTTCTCGTGGGAAAAATGGGTGAGCTGCCTGCCCGAATGGCCGTTCCTCGAGAAGTTCGACGGGGTGGTGGTGAGCGGGCTCGAGGGGCTCGTGAAGCCCGACCCGCGGCTCTACCGCGTGTTCTGCGAGCGCTATGGCCTGTCGCCAGAAACCTGCGTGTTCATCGACGACAGCGAGCCCAACGTGGTGTCGGCCCGAAAGTTCGGCATGCAGGCGATCCACTTCACCGGCGACACCAAGGCGCTCCGCAAGGAACTCATCGGCCTCGGCCTGCCGCTGAAACCCAAGAAGTAGACGCAACGGAGCGCCCGACTGGCGTGAGCCGTCGGGTCTCGGGCAGTTCTGCCGCAGGTGGGGAACGATGCGCCAGCGTAGGGGTTGTTCAGGCACAACCCAAACCGGAGGACCAGTAAATGGACCATAGCAACCACGTACGCCTGCCCGCGAGCGACCTGACCGCAGCGACCCTTGAGGGCGCTACGATTTATGGCGCCGACGACCACAAGGTGGGCAAGGTCGACCATGTGCACGGCACGGGTGCCAGTGGCGCGGCGATCATCGATGTCGGCGGGTTTCTCGGGATTGGCGCCAAGCCGGTTTCGGTGCCGCTGAGCGATCTGCAGTTCATGCGCGACGAGAACGGCGATGTGCACGCAGTGACCGCCTGGACCAAGGACCAGCTGAAGGACATGCCGGAACACACGCACCACTGAGTGTGTCTCGGAGTGAAACGAGAGCGGCCCCGCAAGGGGCCGTTTTCACGTCGGGGCGTTGGCGGGCGCCCCACGGCAAGCTTGCAGGGTTAAGGCCTACCTGGTGCCGTACATGCGGTCGCCGGCATCGCCGAGACCGGGGACGATGTAGCCCTTCTCGTTGAGATGGCTGTCGATGGCGGCCGTGAAGATCGGCACGTCGGGATGGGCGGCGGAGAACTTCTCGATGCCCTCGGGGGCGGCCAGCAGGCAGAGGAAGCGCAGGTTGTTGGCGCCCCGCTCCTTCAGCTTGTCGATGGCAGCAATCGACGAATTGCCCGTCGCCAGCATCGGGTCGACGACGATGATCAGCCGGTTTTCCAGCTCCGACGGCGCCTTGTAGTAGTACTCGACCGGCTGCAGCGTCTCGTGGTCGCGGTAGATGCCGATATGGGCGACGCGGGCCGCCGGAACCAGGTCGAGCATGCCATCGAGCAGGCCGTTACCGGCGCGCAGGATGGAGGCGAAGACCAGCTTCTTGCCCTTGATGGTGGGGGCATCCATCATCATCATCGGCGTCTCGATCGGGATCATCTCGAGCTGCAGGTCGCGGGTGACCTCGTAGCACATGAGATGCGCGATCTCGCGCAGCAGGCGACGGAACCCGGCTATCGAGGTGTCCTTGTCGCGCATGATCGTCAGCTTGTGCTGGATCAGCGGGTGATCGACAACCGTTACGCCACGCATGGGGGACACCTGAGCCGCTAGAGGAAGGATTTGCCGTGCTGTCCGGGTGCGAGGCCGAGCCAGTGGGCGATGCTTTCTCCTATATCCGCAAAGGTGTGGCGGTTGCCAAGGGTTCCTGCCGCGAGGCTTGGGGAAAAGACCATGATCGGCACCTGTTCGCGGGTGTGATCGGAGCCGCGCCAGGTCGGATCGTTGCCGTGGTCGGCCGTGAGCACCACCAGATCGGTCGGCTGCATCGCGCTGATCAGGCCGGGCAGGCGCGCATCGAACGCCTCGAGCGCCTGCGCGTAGCCGGGCACGTCGCGGCGGTGCCCGTAGTCCTGATCGAAATCGACGAAGTTGGTCATGATGAACGCCCCTTCGGCGGCCATCTCCATGGCCTCCAGCGTGCGGTCGAACAGGGCCATGTTGCCGGTGGCCTTCATCTTGTGGGTGACGCCGTGGCCCGCGTAGATGTCGGAGATCTTGCCGATGGCGTAGACCTGCCGGCCCGCATCCTTGGCCCGATCGAGCAGGGTCGGCTCGGGCGGAGCGATGGCGAAGTCGCGGCGGTTGCCGGTGCGCTTGAAGGTTTCCGCCGTTTCGCCGACGAAGGGACGGGCGATGACGCGGCCGATGTTCAGCGGGGCCGTGAGCTCGAAGGCGGTTTCGCAGAGCTTGTAGAGCCGGTCGAGGCCGAAATGGCTTTCGTGGGCGGCGATCTGGAACACCGAATCGATCGAGGTGTAGCAGATGGGTTTGCCCGTGCGGATCGACTCCTCCCCGAGTTCGGCAATGATGGTGGTGCCGGAGGCGTGCTTGTCGCCGAGGATGCCGGGAATGCCTGAGCGTTCAACCAGTTGGGCGATGAGGTCGGGCGGGAAGGTGGGCTCGGTGTGGGGGAAGTAACCCCAGTCGAACGGCACCGGGACGCCGGCGATCTCCCAGTGGCCTGACGGCGTATCCTTGCCCTTCGACACTTCGCGGCCGACACCCCAGCGGCCGCCCTTGGGCTCTGCGGTGAGGCCGCGCGGGATCGTGCCGGTCGAGAGCTTCGCCGCTGCGCCAAGGCCGAGCGCGTCGAGATTGGGCAGCGATATCGGGTAGTTGGCGGCGATGTGTCCGAGCGTGTCCGCGCCGGTGTCGCCGTAATCGGCTGCGTCGGGGGCCCCGCCGATGCCGAACGAATCGAGGATGCAGAGGATTGCACGGGGCATCAGGGGGCTCCGATATGGTCGGCGATGAGCGGATGGGTCGGGACCTCGCCATCGGTGATGCTGTAGGCGGCCAGGAGCCGATCGGTCACGTCGGCTGCCATGCTTTCGTCGCGCAAATGAACGCGGGCCAACGGCGTCTGAACGTCGACTGTGTGGCCCAGGCCAAGCAGTTGGTCGAAACCGACGGCGAAGTCGATGCTGTCGGTCGGGAGTCGTCGGCCGCCACCCGCCGCGACAACGGCCATGCCGACGCCGCGCGTGTCGATGGCGGTGATGGTGCCGGCGCGGGGGGCAAGGATATCGCGGACGATGGGGGCGGGGATAAGGTGGGCGTCCATGCGCCCGACGAAGTCGATGGGGCCGCCGAGCAGCGCCACCATCTTCGAAAAGTGCTCCAGCGCCGTGCCGGTATCAAGGGCGCGGGTGACGGCGGCCAGCGCGTCCGTGCGACCGGTGAGTTCGAGGGCGGCGGCAGCCAGTGCGAGGGTGACCTCGCGCAGGCGCGGGTCCTGGTGCCGGCCGGTGAGGAAGTCGACGGCGTTGCGGACTTCGAGGGCGTTGCCGGCGGCCGAGGCCAGGGGCTCGTTCATATCGGTGATGAGCGCGGCAGTCTTGAGCCCGGCGCCATTGGCGACAGAGACGAGGCTTTCGGCCAGGGCGCGCGACTTTTCCAGCGTCGGCATGAAGGCGCCGGAGCCGGTCTTGACGTCGAGGATAAGCGCCCCGAGGCCGGCGGCGAGTTTCTTCGACAGGATCGAGGCGGTGATCAGCGGGATGGACTCGACCGTCGCCGTCACGTCGCGGATCGAGTACAGCACCTTGTCGGCCGGAGCGAGGTCGGCGGTCTGGCCGATGATGGCGCAGCCGGCGGCCTTCACCACCTTCCGAAATAACGCGTTATCAGGGCTGGTGGTGTAGCCGGGAATGGCATCGAACTTGTCGAGCGTGCCGCCGGTATGGCCGAGGCCGCGGCCCGAGATCATCGGCACATAGACGCCGCAGGCCGCAAGAATCGGTGCCAGCATCAGCGAGGTGTTGTCCCCTACCCCGCCGGTCGAGTGCTTGTCGGCGACGGGGCCATCGAGATCGGACCAGTCGAGCACGGTGCCGCTGTCGCGCATCGCGAGGGTGAGTGCCACGCGCTCGGGCGTGGTCATGTCGCGGAAGAACACCGCCATGGCAAAGGCAGCGGCCTGGGCGTGGCTGACGCTGCCATCGGTCAGTCCGGCGATGAAGGCGCCGATTTCACCGGCACTCAGGTCCTGGCCATCGCGCTTTTTCGCGATGACCTCCTGCGGGAGGAAAGGCATGTGGATGCTCTCGTTCTGTTTGCCGCGAATCTAGAGCGGCGGCACGGCACAAGCAATCAGCCCGCGTTCAGCACCCCGTCGGCCGGCGCCGGCTTACGCTCGGCAAGGCCGCGGTTGAGCAGCGCCACCGCCGCAGCAGCGAGGCTGAGGGCGCCGAGGATGAAGTAGCCGGCCTGCGGGCCCCAGTCGTATAGCGCACCTGCAAGGACCGGACCGACGACGCGGCCCAGCGCCGAGAAGGCCTGGTTGATGCCGACATACTTGCCCGTTGCCCCGGCCGGAGCGAGGCGGCTGGCCATGGACGCGGTGATGTTGGTGAGCGCGCCCTGCGCGGCGCCGACGATGCAGACACCGGCGAGGAACACCACGAACGGGGTGAGCGGCAGCGTGGCGAGCGCCACGGCGATGAGGACAGCCGCGCCGGCGGCGACGTTCCAGTCGCCGAAGCGGGCGCTCAGCCGCCAGACGAGGCCGGCCTGGGCGATGATCGAGGCGATGCCCGCCAGCGTCAGCAGCCAGCCGAGACCGGAGGCGGTGATGGCGAAGCGATCGAAGACGAGGAGGCCGAGCGTCGTCTCCATGCCGACGAACACCACCATGGCGAGGCCGGTGAGGATCAGCAGCCGCCAGAAGCCGGGGGTGAGCTTCTGATCGAGGGCGGCGACAGCGGGCCGGCGGGTAGCGTGCGGCAGCATCCAGATGGCGGCGATGAAGTTGACCGCGGCGATGGCCGCACCGATCAGGCAGATGGCCGAAAAGCCGAGCGGCGCGGCGAGCGCCCCGATGGCGGGTCCGACGGTGAAGGCGAGACCGATGGCAGCACCGCCCATGCCCATGACGCGGGTGCGCTTGTCGGGCTCGCTGAGGTCGGAAAGCGTCGCCATGGCGACCGAAATCGAGCCGCCGAACAGGCCTCCGAGGACGCGGGCACCGATCAGCACCCAGATGTTGTCGGCGAGCGCGCAGACGATCAGCGACAGCGTGGTGCCCAGCAATGCTGCAATCAGCAGTGGGCGGCGGCCGATCCGGTCGGACAGGCGTCCGAGGATCGGCGCGGCGATGAACTGGGCGAGCGAGTAGCCGGTGAACAGCAGGCCGAGCGTCAGGCCAGTGCCGCCATACTGCGTCACCACGAAAGGCAGCGACGGGATGACGAGGCTGAACGCCAGCATGTCGGTAAAGATCACCGCGCAGAGGATCAGCAGGCTGGATTTGGACGGCATCGGCTACCCGGGCAAGTTCGGCGGGGTTGTGCACTGTTCTCGCCGCGGTGGCCAGAGGACAGAGGGTCGCGAGTGGGTTTAGCGCGGGGTCGTCACGGGGCTTTGATGTGGGACAAGGGGGTGAGGGGCGGGAAGGCACGCCTCGGCCACGACGTGTCATCCCCGCGAAAGCAGGGACGCAAACGTTGAGGACGTTCGGTCGGCAGCGGCTCGTGACTTCGTCGGCCCGATCCAGCACAGTGCTGCAGATTTTGGAGTGAACCATGTCGCGGCCGCTGCTTGTCATCGATGGGGATTCGTTTGCGCACCGGGCCTATCACGGACTGCCCAAGACGGTGCGGCGGGCCGGGAACAAGGGCGGCGGGGCGATCGTCGGGTTTGCCAACTATCTGATCAAGCTCATCACCGAGGAGCAGCCGCGCGCCGTCGTCGTCGGCTGGGACACGCTCGAGGTGCCGAACTGGCGGGCGCTGGAGCTCGAGGGTTATCAGGGCGGGCGGGTGTTCGAGGACGAGATCGTCGAGCAGTTGAGCGTGCTGCCGGAGTTCGTCGCCGCGTTCGGTTGCGTGGTCGGCAAGGGCGCCGGCTTCGAGGCCGACGATTTCCTCTCGACCGCCGTGGCGCGCGAGGAAGCCCGCGGCGGCACGGTACTGGTGGCGACGGGCGACCGCGACGCGTTCCAGCTCGCCTCGGACCACACGACGATCCTGCAGCCGGTAAAGGCGGGGCAGATCGCGCGGATCGATCCCGCCGGGGTGCGCGAGCGCTACGACGTGGAGCCGGCGCAGGTGCCGGACTTCATCGCGCTGCGGGGCGACCCATCCGACAAGATCCCCGGCGCCAGGGGTGTTGGCGAAAAAACCGCGGCGAGCCTGCTGAAGCGCTACCCGGACCTCGAAGCCATGCTCGCCGACAACCGCTTCCCCGGGCAGGAGGAGAAGCTGCGGCTCTACAGGCGCATCGCGACCATGGTGACCAACGCGCCACTCGACGACGTGCCGGACGCCGAGCCGACCTGGGGCAACGCGGCGGATCTGGCCAGCGCCTGGGAGCTCAAGGGCCTGAGCGAGCGGCTGGCGGCACTGGCCAAAGGCTGACCGGATGACCCAGCCCCACGCGATCGAAACCCACATCGACCGGCCGATTGGCGAGGTCTACCGCTTCATTGCGAAGCCGCAAAACTATCCGCGCTGGGCCGCGGTGGAGGAGGCGACGTTCCGGCAGGTCGGGCCGCACGAATGGGCAACTGATACGGATTTCGGGCCCCGCGTCGTAAGGTTCAGTCCGCCCAACGATGACAACATCCTCGACCATGCCGTGTACGCCGCCGGCGACGAGCCGGTGATGATGCCGCTGCGCCTCACGCGGGATGGCGAGGGAACGCTGGTGACCTTCATGTTCACCCGCCGCCCGGGTATGAACGACGAGCAACTGGCCTCGGCACTTGAGTGGATCCGCATGGATTTTGCCGTGTTGAAGTCGCTGCTCGAAGCCTGAGATTCAACCCAGCGGATCGGGATCAAGCGGCCACATGGGCCTTGGAATACGCTGGAACGGGATGCTCTGCCAGTCGGGCGGGCAGGCGCCGGGGGTGGCGACGTAGAGCTGGCCGCGGACCAGTGGCGCGAAGATATCGGTGTGGCGGAACAGGTTCTTGAGCCCGATCACCTGCTTGCCCTCGAGCACGATGCCGTGGCGGGTGAACATGGTGGGCGAGAACACCCCGGTGCGGCGGGTGTTGAGCAGCACCTCGATGCCGTTGACGCGCACCACCGCAACATCGCCGATCGGGACACGCTCGTTGCTCAGCTGGTCCTGCCAGGTATTCGGCGCGAGGTGTAGCACTTCGGCCTCGACGTCCATCGAGGGGCCGGAATAGGGCTCGTCCTTGCCGCCGATGCGCAGTTTCAGCTTCGCCCCAACCCCGACCGACATGCAGATGCCGACCGCCAGCGGGTCCCAGAGCGGGCCGTAGGCGGCGTTGGTGATGCCGGCCTCGATCAGGGCGCACAGCATATGCGTGGTGTCACCGGGGGCGCCGCCGCCGGTCTGGTCGGAGGTGTCGGCGAGGAGCAGCGGCTTGTCGCCGCCGCGCAGCGCTTCGGCGATGGCGTCGGGGAGCGAGGTGAAGGGCAGCGTCGCCTCGGCGCGGATGGCGTAGAAGCGGCGGCCGAACTCCTCGGCGGCGCGCACGGCGATGGCTGGATCGCGGTCGGCGACGGCCAGCATCTTGGCCCCGGCATGCGGGACATCGGCCCAGGGGAAGCCGTGGTTCAGCGACAGCGACAGAATGCCGTCCTTGCCTTCGGCGGCGAACATGTCGGCCACGAAGCCGGGCATCGGGCCCTTTCGCGTGGTGGGGAACAACCCCATCGTCTTGCAGTCGAACAGCGCCATCACCGGCTCGATTTCACCGGCCAGGGTGCGCCGCATCAGGGCGAAGAGGTCGTCGGCGCGCTCGGCGTAGTCGATGTGCGGATAGGCCTTGTAGAAGACGATGAGGTCGGTGACGTCGAGCAGCCGGTGGTCGATATGGGCGTGGAGGTCGAGTTCCAGCCCGATGCGGGTGCCCTCGCCCACCTGAGCCCGCATGCGGGTGACGAAATCGGCCTCGCAGTCATCGTAGCCATCGGCAACCATGGCGCCGTGCAGGAACATCAGCACGGCGTCGACGGGCCCGGCCGCCGCGAGATCGGCGAGAATGCGGTCGCGCATGTGCTCGTAGGCCGAGCGGACGGTGGGGCCGGCGGGCTCGGCGAAGGCGTGGAGCGACTGGATGACCTCCCAGCCCAAATCGTTGGCGTGGGTGAGCCAGCGCTGCGCCGGCATGGCCCAGGGGCTGCCGGGGATGCTGCCGACATCGCCCTCGTTCCAGAAGCCGCGGCGGAAATCGTCGAGGCCGGTCGGAAACGACGCGAAGGTATTGGTTTCGGTGCCGAGCGTGGCGATGAACAGGCGCATTGGGGTCCCCTCCCGTTGCGGTTCAGGAGGCTGAGCGCGTTGACGCCCCCTCCACCACCCTGCCGCTGGGCCATTCGAGCATAGCTCTCATGGCCTTCTCACCTAAAATCGCTCCGCTGGAGCGATTTTGCCTCCGGCACGGGCTCGAAGCCCCTCCCCCGCTTTGCGGTGGAGGATCACCTCCACGTCGGTGCCACGGCTATACGACCTTTGTCGGCGGTGCCATCAGTGACGGTGGCTGCTCTGTTTGGCAAAAAGCAGGAGGACGGTGTGGGGGAATTGCGGTTCGAGAAGTCGGCGGCGGCGATTGCCGAGGCGGGGCGGTGGATTGCTGGCGGAGTGAACAGCCATTTTCGCGCCGGCATGGCGCCGGGGCCGCTGGTGTTCACGCATGGCGAGGGGCCCTATCTGTTTGACGTCGATGGCAACCGGCTGATCGACTATTACTGCGGCATGGGCGCCATGGTGCTGGGCCACAGCCCGGCCGGGGTGCGCGAGGCGGTGAAGGCGCAGGTGGACAAGGGCATCCTGTTCGCCGGGCAATCGCCGATCGAAGCCGAAGCGGCTCGGATGCTGTGCGAGCGGATCCCCTCGGCGGAGCGTATTCGCTTCGGCTCATCGGGGTCGGAAGTCGCACAGGCGGCGATGCGGCTGATGCGGGCCGTGACCGGGCGGCGGACGATCCTGAAGTTCGAGGGGCATTATCACGGCTGGTTCGACAACATCCTGTGGTCGACGGCCCCTGCCCTCAACGCCGCCGGTCCCGAGGACGCGCCGGTGCCGGTCGCCGGCAGCGCCGGACAGGATCCGAGCGAAGCCGACGGCCTCGAAGTGATGGGGTGGAATGATCTTGGAAAGCTCGAGGCGCGGCTGGCGCAGGGGGATATCGCCGGGGTGCTGATGGAGCCGGCAATGTGCAACCAGGGCGCGATGCGGCCAGCACCGGGCTATCTCGAGGGGGCGCTGGCAGCCTGCCGGGCCAATGGCACCATCCTCTGCTTCGACGAGGTGATCACCGGCTTCCGGCTGGCGGCCGGCGGGGCGCAGGAACTGTTCGGGGTGACGCCCGATATCTCGATCTTCGCCAAGGCGATCGCCAACGGCTTTCCGGTAGCGGCGATCGCCGGCCGGGCCGAGCTGATCGACAGGTTCTCCACCGCGGGCGTGCTGCATGGCGGCACCTTCAACGCCCAGCCGGTGGCGATCGCCGCCATGGTGGCAACGCAGCAGGCGCTGACGGCAGAGCATTTCGCCACGGCCGGGGCGCGGGGACAGCGGCTGCAGGACGGGGTGCGCGACGCCCTCGCCGGGGCTGGCATCACCGCGCAGGTGATGGGCTTCCCGCTGATGTTCCACGTGTCGTTTGGGCTCGGCGAGCCGCCGCGCAACTACCGCGAGATCGCGGCGGCCGACAAGCGCGGCTACTCGGCCTTCGCGCTGGCGCTGCTGAAGCGCGGGGTGCGCGTGCTGGAGCGCGGGGCGTGGTTCGTCTCGTCGGAGCACGACGACGCGGTG
Source organism: Devosia equisanguinis (assembly GCA_945888565.1). GTDB lineage: Bacteria > Pseudomonadota > Alphaproteobacteria > Rhizobiales > Devosiaceae > Devosia_A > Devosia_A equisanguinis_A. The sequence continues at coordinate 19,294 of CAMDAL010000020.1, forward strand.
ATCGACGCAACGCTGGCGGTGGTCCGCGAAGCGGCGCGGGAGGTGGCGCCGGGGCTCAGCCGCTAGGGCCGCGGCGCCTCGCGCAGAACGCGCAGGAAGTCGTCGGCCCAGGCGTGGATGTTGTGCCGTTCGATGTCGGCGCGCAGCTTGGCCCAGCGTTCCTTGCGCTCATCGAGTGGCATCTTCAGCGCCAGGTCGATGGCATGCGCGGTTTCGTCGGCATCGTAGGGGTTGACCAGCAGGGCGTCGGGCATGATTTCGGCCGCCCCGGCGAAGATGGAGAGCACCAGCACGCCCGGATTCTCGGGGTCCTGGCTGGCGACGAACTCGTGGGCGACGAGGTTCATGCCGTCGCGCAGCGGGGTGACGAGGCCGACCCGGGCGGTGCGGTAGAGCCCGGCCAGGGTCGACTGGCCATAGGCGCGCTTCACGTAGTTCAGCGGCTGCCAGTCGATTTCGGCAAAGCGGCCCATGACGCGGCCGCACTGGTAATCGAGGTTGCCGGTGATCTCCTGGTATTGCTGGATGGTGTCGCGCGACGCCGGCGCAACCTGCAGGAAACTGACCTTGCGGCGATATTCGGGATAGTCGGCGAGCAACCGCTCATAGGCTTCGATGCGCTGCGGCAGGCCCTTGGTGTAGTCGAGCCGGTCGACGCCGAGGATCAGTTGCCGATCCGCGATCGACTTGTTGAAGGTGGCCATGGCTTTGCGGGTCGCCGGCAGTTCGGCCATGCGCGCGAACGCCTCGGGATCGGAACCGATGGGGAAGACGCTGGCGTTGACACCGGTCACGGGGACAAGCGGGCCGGAGCTGCGGCGCGGCCGCACGAATTCGACCGGCGAGGCAAAATCCTCGAGCGCCGCCACATCGCGCTTCGCCTGCAGGCCGACGAGATCATAGGCGTTGAGGGAGCCGATGAGGTGGCGGTGGCTCGGGATGGCGGAGAGCGCCTCGGGCGTGGGGAACGGGATGTGGAGGAAGAAGCCGATCCGGTTCTTCACCCCGCGATCCCTCAGTAACTGGCCGAGCGGGATCAGGTGATAGTCGTGCACCCAGATCAGGTCGTCGGGCTTGAGCAGGGGCAGCAGCGCATCGGCGAACTGCTCGTTCACCCGAATGTAGCCCTCGTAGAAGTCGGTGTTGAAGCGGGCGAGCTCGGGGCGCATGTGGAAGGTGGGCCACAGCACGCTGTTGGAGTAGCCGGCATAGTAGGCGGCGTGATCGGCCTTGTTCAGGTCGATGTGCACGATCTCGTTGCCGCCGACATCGAGGTGACGCGGCTCGCCCGGCTGTTCGGTGAAGTCACCGCTCCAGCCGACCCAGATGCCGCCGAGCTGCTTGAGCACGCCATCGAGCGCAGCAGCGAGGCCACCGGCCGCCACTTTCCCGGGCTTGGGCGTACGGTTGGAAACGACAACGAGACGTTCCGTCACGAGAAGAACTCCCGGCTGCGAATGACGGCATCGAGCACGGCGGGCACACTGCTGGTGCCGGGAATACGATAGAGAGCAGCTGTATCGCCCGGTCCGACCTTGATGCCGGTGCCGCCTAGTACCGGTGCACAGAGGTTCTGACGGGTTGGTAGGGCGTCAGCGCAAGATTGGCGGGGCCTCGGGGGCGACGATGATCTGGATGCTTGGTGCGGCGCCGGACTGGCGTGTGATGAGACCGGCGCGTTCGAGGGTGAGCACCATTTGGTGGACGGAGGGGGCGGTGACCTCGAAGTGCCGCTGCATGTCGGCTTCGGCGGGAGG
>CAMDAL010000021.1 GCA_945888565.1 Devosia equisanguinis
TTTCCTGAAGTTGGTGGCTACCGCCGACTCCGACTTTGGCCCTGCCAAGGCAGTGCTCAAGCTGACGTTTGATGACTCGGACGCCAACGAGAATCTCGCTGTTGACGAGGCATACGTTGCAATCGGCGACTCGACCGTGATCATGGCCGGTCTCAAGGGTTCGGTCTTCAACAATGGCGATGACGAACCGCTGAACTTCCTCGGTCTGTTCGGCTCCGAGATTGCTGATACTGGCGTCAGCCCCGAGGTTGGTGTCGCCGATGGTGGCCATGTGATCCAGGTTGTTGCCGATCTCGGCAACGGCGTGTCGGTCAGCGGTGGTCTTGAGGACCTCCACGACGATGGTACCGCGGTTGGCGTGATCGCCTACAAGGGCGACGGCTTGTCGGCTCACGCCAGCTTCAAGGCCGGTGACATTCTCGATGGAAACATCGATGACTGGGCGGTTCACGCTGGTTTCGCCGGAACCTTCGATAATTTCAAGGTTGTCGCCGCTGGTGCGTTCGACTCGAACGACTACTGGAACGTCCTCGCTTCGGCCTCGGCCACTTTCGACATGTTCGAACTCGCCGTTTCAGGTGAAGCGACTTCGGAAGACGAGTGGGGCGTTGGTGCGTCCATCGGTGCCAGTGTCTCCGAAGGCGTGAAGCTGAACCTCGGCGGCCGTATGCTCGAAGAGAACGACACCGACCAGATCTACCAGGTTGCGGCTCAGGTCGTAGCTGAAGTCACCGAGTCGATCACCCTTACCGGCGAAGTCGGTTACGTCGACGAAGAGGGCGACGACCTGTTCTACGGCTCGGGCAAGCTTGCCTGGGCTCCGGGCGGCGACTTCACCTCGTCGGTCAAGGCCACCGTCAACTCGAACGACGCTTACAAGATCGAGACCGAGTTCAAGAAGACCTTCCAGTAAGGTTTTCTGCCTCGAACAGATCGGAAAGGCCCGGCTTTGCCGGGCCTTTCTTTTTTCCGGGGTCATGTCTGTCGTGAACACGTGAAAATGCACAGCCGACAAACAGTTGGCGCACTTTTCCGATTCAACGATTGCCGCTATGGCTCATCGCGGGGCATGGGCGAGCCAGACGATCTGATCCGGGGAAATGATGAGCGGCACAATCCTCAAGTGGGGCATTCCGGCCTTCCTCACCGTAGTTGGTGGAACTGCGGCGGCCGTGCTGACGGCAGGGGCGGCAATCCCTGTCGATCTCGAGGCCCGCAGCAGGTTGCATCTCGCGGACCCGGCCTACGCCTGGGCCAGCGTCCGCTTCGACGCCCAGGATGCAACGCTCTCCGGCACCGCGACCACCCAGCAGATGATCGATGACGCCTCGGCGCGGCTCGCCGAAGTGCATGGCGTGCGGGTGGTGGTCTCGAATGTCGTCCTCGCCGAGTACGTCAGCCCGTTCCCGTTCGTGGCAACGGTGTCCAATGGCCGGCTTGCGCTCTCCGGCGGGCTGCCGGACGAAGCGGCGCGCGCCGAAATCCTCGCCGCTGCCGGGGAGGGCGCCACCGATTCCCTGCGCCTGATGTCCGGAGCTCCTCACCGCACCACCTGGCTGGCGGCTGCCCGCCTCGTCGTTGACAAGGCGAGGCAACTTGATGAAGGCGAAGTCGCCCTCGCCGACCTCAACCTGACGCTTTCCGGCCGTGCGCGATCGAGCGAAGGCTATGAGCAACTGATTGCGCCAGCCGCAGCGCCCGCCGGGCTTGAACTCGGCTTTGTCGAGGTGCAGCCGCCGCTTGCAGCGCCGTTCGAATGGCACGCGGCGTTCGACGGCACGCGACTGAGCTTGTCTGGCGTCACTCCGTCTGAGCAACTCGTCGCCGAGCTATCGGCACTGGCTCCGCCCGGCGTGACGGTGGCGACCAGCATGACGCTGGCCTCCGGTGCCCCCGGCCGTTTCGATGCCAGCGCGAAGCTGCTAGTTGAAAATCTCCTGCAACTTGAGAGCGGTAGCGCCACGATCTCCGACGAAGCCTTAACGCTTGAAGGCGCGCCGGCCGACCCTGCCGCTGCCGAGATCGTTCGTAGCGCGATGACGCCATCCGGTGCTCAGGTGACACTCGGGGCGCCCGTCATTGCCGAGTACTGGCTGAGTGCGGAGCGTGGCGACGCCGGCATTGTGCTCGATGGTTTCGTGCCGGATGAAGCGACACGCGATCGGCTTGAGGCGATGGATCAGATCGATGCCTCTGGCCTCGAGCTTGGTCGCGGCGCGCCGGAGCGCTTCGTGCCCGCCGTGGACTACGTTGTCGAAGTGCTCGGTCGCATGAGCGAAGGCCGCGCCACTATCGACGGTTCGGTCATCTCCATCGATGGCCGGGCTGCGACCCTGACCGAATATGCAGCGGTGCAGACAAGCCTGCAACTTGGCGCTCCGCAGGGGCTGAATCTCGGCGCCGTGACCGTCCGGCCTCCCATGGCGACCACGTTCACGTTCGCGGCGGAGAAACCGCTGGACGGTAGCTATGTGTTGTCTGGCTACGTGCCGGGCGAGGAAGTGCGCGATGCGCTGCTTGGTTCTGTGCCGGGCGGGGCGGAGGATCGCCTGGTGCTGGCCGATGGCAGCCCCGAGAACTTCGCCGACAATGCCGGACGCGCCCTGGACGTGCTGAATCTGCTCGATTCGGGCAAGGTCAGCTATGATGGCAGCGCCTGGTCGATCACCGGCGCGGTCGATACGCCGCCGAAGGCACTGGTGGCGCGTCAACGGCTCGATACCGCGGGTCTGCGCGCCGCCGGCTGGAGCTACGAGGTCTCGCTGCCCAAGCCGAAGGCCAAGCCGGCGATTCCGCTCATCGACCCTTATGCCTGGCGGGCGCAGAAATCGGCCGATGGATCGCTGCTGATCTCCGGCTTCTCGCCGACCGAGCAGTTCAAGAGCTACGTCGCGGTTCATGCCGGGGTTACGGTGACCGACAGCAGTGGCGTTGGCTCTGGTGCGCCGGAGCATTTCATTCGCGATGCGATTGCCGGTCTCGATGCGCTGCTCGCCATGCAGCAGGGCTCCATCAGCCTTTCCGGCGGCAACTGGATGCTGACCGGCAATGTCGAAAGTGCCTCGGCTCGCCACGCCATCGAGGGTCGCCTGGTCGCAGCCGCCGACACGGCCGGATGGCATGTGTCCATCCAGGCCGCAGACGCTGCGCCAGTCGTCTCGCCGTTCACATGGTCGGCCAGCAAGTCGGTTGATGGTGCATTCAGCCTCGCCGGCTACGTGCCGACAGATGAACTGCGCCGTGCCATCGCCGCCCGGGTCGCGACCGTTGCAACCGACTCGACCCTCGTCGGTTCCGGCGAGCCGGCGGAGTTTGCCGCCAGCGTGGGCGCCGCGCTTGGCGCCCTGTCGGCGCTGCAAAGCGGGCAGGTCGCCTATGATGGCCGCGGCTGGTCTGTCTCCGGGCAGCCGCTCTCTCCGGCCGACGCAGAAATCGCCATGACGGCGCTTGCGGCGACGGACGGCTGGACCATCGCGTTGGCCGAACCGGTGCAGACCGCTCCGGTCGAATCGCCTGTGGTGGAAACACCGGTTGCCGAGACGCCGGTTGATGCCGTCGACGAGCCGGCCGTGGTCGAGCCGCAGGTCGCCGAAGCAACTCCCGAGCCGGCCACCCCCACCGACGACGTGCCACCTGTCGAACCTGAGGCAACGCCGGAACAGGTGCCTGCCGAGGTCGCCGAGATAGCGCCTCAGCCCGAGACGCCACCTGCCGCCCCGGTGATCCGCAATTACGTGTTCGATGCGAAAAAGCAGCTCGGCGCGCCGGTGACCCTGGCGGGGACTGTGCCAGCCGATCCTATGCGCCGCTTCCTTGCAGTCATCACCGAGACGGAGCCGAGTGAGGCTTTGCAGGTTGGCGGCGACCTGCCGGCCGACTTCATCCCCAATGCCGAGGCCGGCACGCGGGCGCTGATGCTGCTGGCCGACGGTGAGTTCGGCCTCGACGGCGATACCTGGGTGTTCAGCGGCCGTGCCGGAAACGAAGCGGACCGGCAGGCGGTGCTGACGGCACTGGCCGTGGCGCCGACGCTCGATCAGTGGGAAACCAGTGTCACCCTGCTGCCGCCACTGCTGGTGTGCGAGCAGAAGGTCGGCGCCCTTCAGGCCCGCAACGCTATTCTGTTCGAATCGGGCAGCGCGCGGATCGCCGAGGCTTCGACTGGCGCCATCGACGAGTTGACCGCCTATCTTTCGCTCTGCCCGGAGGCCTCGGTGAACGTTGAAGGTCACACCGATTCCGACGGCGATGCCGATGCCAACCTCGCCCTTTCGGTGTCGCGCGCCGAGGCGGTTGTCTATGCGCTGATCTCGCGCGGCGTTTCGCCCGATCGGCTCTATGCTGTGGGCTACGGCGAGAGCCTGCCCGTCGCCAGCAACGAGACTCGGGCCGGCAAGCAGGCGAACCGGCGTATCGCATTCACACTGGCTGATGAGTAGCAGGCTCGCATGAACCTGGATTGGATCACCTATCTGGTCGAAGTCTACTGGCCCTTCCTGGGAGGCGCCCTGCTTGTGGGGTTGCTCACCGGCTGGCTCTCCGTGTCGAAGCGGAAGGGGTGAGGCATGACCAATCCCGTGCATCTTCTCTCCGTCGCGGCACTCCTGCTGGTCGCTTTCCTGGTGGGTGGCGTGATCGGCAGCGTCGCCCGCATGATCGCCCTGCGGCAGCAGCAGAAGCCATCCACAGTCCCTGTGGCTCAAGCTGAAGTGGTGCCGGCCGCTGCGCCGCTCGTGGCTGCGCCAGTCATCGCGCCGCTGCCTGTTGCCGCGGCTCCGCTGGTGCCGGAGCCAGCCCAGATTCCGGTGCCCGATTTCGCTGCCACGCTGATTGCGCTAGCGGACGAGAAGCCACCGGCCGGTTTCCTGGCACCGATCGCTCCGGCACCCGCTCCCGCTGCTCCGGTGTCGCCTGCAACCGTTATACTCGCGGTTCCGGTAGTTGCTCCATCCCCCACCGCGTCCGAGCCGATGCAACCGGCCCATGTCGCCGGCGAGACGACTTCGGGCGTCCACGTTGCTGCGCCACGTCACGATGCTCCGCCCGTGCCGGTCGAGCCGGTGGAAACGATCAGCAACCGCACGGCCGAGGTCATTCCGTTTCCGTCCAACCCGGTGGAGCCGCCACCGGCGAGCCCGCCGAGCGATATTGTGGTCGGTGGCGAGACGGTCGTCATTGTCGACGCCTCCGACCTTGCGCCAGCGGAACCGGCTGTCGCGATCCCGGTGGCGAAAGAGGCCGAGCCGTCCCCGCGTGACCCTAACGAAGACAGGTTCGTGTTCGTGCGCGCCGACGAGCCGCGCGAGGTGGTACCGGCTACGGTGACCAGGCCGACTTCGGACACCATCCCGATCCCCGCCTTTGCCGCAAACGCTCCGGTGGGGGCCGTGCTCGCCGCCGCGCTGCCCGTGCCGGAAGTCGTTTCATCCGCGCCAGTTGTTCAGGATCGACCGGACTCGACCGACGCGCCGACGCAAGAACCCGAGCCAAGTGCGGTCGCCGAACCAATTGAGCCGCCTGCCGCCGACGTGTCGGCTGAGCCAGCGGCAGTCGAGGCCGTTTCGGCGCCAGAGCCGCAGGTCGAACCGATGCCCGCCACGGTCGCCGAGCCGCTGGACGAGGATGCGGCGATGCGCGCCATCGAAGGCAACTGGAGCCCGCGGCGAGCGCCGCCGAAGCGCGTAGCGCCCGAAGGCGCCAACCAGGCTGTTGCGGCCTCGGCACGTGCCGTTACTGCAGCGCGCCGCACGGCCGAGGCAGTCGTCGCCGAAGCGAAGGTGGTGGTCGCCGAAGCGAAGGCAGAAGCGGGCCGTCCCGTCGGGCTCGACGCACCGCGTGATGGCCGCAAGGACGAACTCACCCACATCATCGGCGTGCTGCCCGTCATCGAGACAGCGTTCAACAAGCTCGGCATCTATCACTTCGACCAGGTGGGCGCGCTGACCGACGAGAATATCGGTTGGATCGAGGGCCATCTCGGGGTGCCGGGGCGCATCGCACGCGAGTTGTGGCGCGAGCAGGCACGGGAACTCTCGGCTGTGCTGAAGCCAAGGCGAGCGGCCGAGAAGTAGTCGGGTTCAGGCGGCGCGCGGCGTCTTGCGCTTCGTCAGCTTGCGGACGAATTCTGCGATCGGTTCGACGTCTTCCTGCGTGTTGAGGAGGGCAGGGGAGCCCTGTCCCTCGATAATGTAGCCGTCGGCATCACGCCGCCGCCGCATCATTTCCTCGAACGTCTCGCGGCGCAGTTGCTCGGTCAGTTGCGTGCGCATCAGCATCAGCGGGGCGGTGCGTAGCGCATCGTACATCGGCCATTGCGGCACCAGCACGTCGTCGTGCTCGAACGTTTCGAGCATCTTTGCCAGGTGCGGATCGAACAGGCCCCGGACCTTGCCGCGCTTGTCGAGGTAGTGGGTGCGCGCTGCCAGCGCATCGAGCAGGCTTTCCGGCGCGGCCGGATAGTCGGTGGCCAGCATCCGGCGCAGCATGGTGCGGAACCCCGCTTCGCTGCGCGGACCCTCCAGATCCTTGAGGTTATTGCGCAGCCGCACCAGCCCGCGGGGGTCGGACACCGGGCCGGCATCGACCAGCACGGCACCGGCCACGAGGTTCGGCCGATCGGCGGCGAAAGCCATCGCAACCTGCCCGCCATAGCCCTGGCCGAGCAGGATCACGCTATCAAGCGCCAGGGCCGCGGCGATCTGGACCAGGTCGGCGGCATCGATGGTGGAAATGTAGAGCCGCTTGTCGATGCGATCCAAGGATCGACCGCGACCCTTCAGGTCGACAAGGACCACCGGCCAGTCCTCGCCGAGCCGGCGGCGGAGGTGCTGCGTGAACTCGGCGAAATCCGCCATGTTGCGATGGTAGCCGGGGATGCAGAGCAGCGGCGTACGCCCTGCGGCCAGCCGCCCGGCGACGTGCACCGCCATGGCCTCGCTGGCCGGCCCGACGCTGTAGTGCGTCACCGGCAGGTTGGCGAAAGCCCGATAGTCGTCGGGCACGCTGCGCTGCTGCGAAAGGCCGAACATGGCTCAGCAGTTACCAGAGCGGCGGCAGAGGGCAAGCGGCAAGCGGGCCGATCACCCCGGAATCTGCCGCAGCACCTCGGAGATGCTCATGCCGTCCTGCCCCAGCCGTGCCCGGTAGACCATGTAGTTGCCGACCACGCGTTTGACGTAGTTGCGGGTCTCGAGCACCGGGATCAGTTCGATCCAGACGACCGGATCGATCTTGTCGGAGCGCGGGTCGCCGTAGAGCTTCATCCATTTGTTGGCGTTGCCACCGCCGGCATTGTAGGCGGCAGCCGCCAGCACGAGCGAGTTGTCGAACCGTTCGAGCTGGGCCTTGAGGTAGGTGGAGCCGAGCAGCGTATTGTACTCTGGGTCGCTGGTGAGGCGGCCCTTGGAGTAGTCGACGCCAAGCTTGCCGGCCGTTTCCTCGGCGGTCGCCGGCATCAGCTGCATCAGGCCGCGTGCACCGGCCGACGATACCGCATCGATCTGGAATCGGCTCTCCTGCCGCGCGATGGCGTAGACCGCCGCAACATCGGTAGAGGCGATCCGGGTGCGGGGCAGCCCGTCTTCCGGGAAATTGACCAGATCGAGCGGGAAGCCGCGCCGTTCGGCCGTGTCGGCTATTGATATGGTCAGGTGGTGTGAGTCCAGCGACTGCGCCAGCCGGGCGGCGAGCAGCAGTTCGCCACCAGCCTGGAAATTGCTGGCAAAGCTCCGAAGCAGCGGCACGGCCATCTCGCGATGCCCATTGTCGGCAAGCAGCCGGACGGCCTGCACCAGTTCGTTGCCCTCGAACTCTGCTTCCGCCTCTTGCCAGTCGGGCATGTCGCGAATCTCGGTGCTCGGCTCTCCGAGCGCTTCGCGGGCGAGCTGACCGTAGAAGACGGTGCCGAACTTTGCCGCTGCCCTGAAGGCGGCGCTGGCGCCTTCGGCGTCGTCGAGATCCTGGCGGGCGCGGCCGAGCCAGAAGTTCGCCTGTGTGACGGAGTCGGGCAACGTTGAGTGCTTCGTCATCGCCTCGAAATGCGTTGCGGCGGCGGCAGCGTCCTTCAGGAAGCTGAGCGCGATCCAGCCGGCGTGGAAATGCGCTTCCACCAGCCGGCCCTGTGGTCCCTCGCGATAGCCGTCGACGGCCCGGTAGGCGCGCCTGACCTCGCCGAGAGCCAGCAACTGCCGAGACAGTGCGCGGCGCTCATACCAGAACTCCTCGGCATCGATCGGCGTGCCTTCGACCTTGTCGAGCCAGCCGATGGCATCGTCCCAGAGTTCGAACTGCCGGGCGCGCTGGGCGCGGCTGAACAGGTAGACCGGGTTGCCGTGCAGCGACGGATCGACGGCGTCGAGCAGCTTCTTGGCATCCTTGGCATTACGGGATGTGGCGTTGCGCCCCTCGACCAGCGTCCTCTGGGCGGGCGTCAGGTATTGCAACAGCCGCTCGGCGCCGGTCGCCCGGTCGTGCATCATCAGGTGCTGGGCGCGGGCCCAGTGCGCATCCCGGTCCAGCAGGCTGCCGAGCCGGTCGAGAACCAGCTCCTCGGTGCCCTTGTCGAGGAAGTTCTCGGTCCAGATGGCGCGCGCGATGCTACCGGCGCGCTCCTTCTGCCCATCGGCGAGATAGGCCTGCGCGAGCGCGATCCTTGCATAGACGGTGTTGGGCATCGAGCCGCCGAGCAGTTTGATCACCCGGTCGCCGCCCGGCTTCTCGCGGGTGACGGCCTGTTCGAGACGCGTCTTGAACAGCGAGCCACGGGCGAACTCCGGTGCGTCGGCGGTGAATGCCAGCACCGAGTCTGAGGGGATGTCGCCGTTGCCGTAGTAGATCGCGGCCCATTGCACCGCCCGCCGCTGCACAGCCGGCAGGGCCTCTGCCAGCTTGAACGCGCCGGCCTTGTCACCCGAGGACACCAGGTCGAGCGCGGTCTTCATCGCCGGGGCAGTTGCGGCTGGCGCGGCAGTCGGTGTCTCTATCCAGCCGGGTGCGATCGAGGCCACCTTGAGCGGGCGGGCAACCGGCAGTTCGGCCGGAATCGGTGCGGGTACGACTGCGGCGATGTCGACGATGGGCATGCCCGCCGCGCCGGTTGTCAGCGGGTCCACGGGCTCGTTGGCATGCAGCATCACGCCGACGGGAACCGCGGCGAGAATTGTCAGTGCTGCGGCCGATACACCGGCCAGCAGGACTTTCGTCCTGGTCGCAGAGAGCATGATATCCGTCCTGTTGGTCCTCGAAACAAATCCAACAAGGTGCCCCCACCCTTGCAGCCAGCCGAAGTGTGCGCCTCGGCCACTAACTTTCCGTTAGCCACTCGGTCCTTGTGGGTGTGCGCTGCGCCATGACACAGACACTTGCTTGTCGCGTCGCACGTCGCGGACTATGTTGCGCGACTGTGGCGAGCCGATGACCGGCCCCACCAACAACCCCGGCGCCCCAAGCAGGCGCCTTTTTTGCCGAGGAAGACCCCCCGAAATGCTGCGAGGCTCCATTACAGCGCTGCTCACTCCGTTCGCAAACGGGGCGCTGGATGAGAAAGCCCTGGAGCGCTTCGTGGAGTGGCAGATCACCGAGGGGTCGCACGGCCTCGTTCCCGTCGGCACCACTGGCGAAAGCCCGACGGTGACGCATGAGGAGCATCGCCGCGTCATCGAGCTGACCGTGAAGGTGACGAACAGGCGCGTGCCGGTGATCGCCGGGGCCGGGTCGAACTCGACCGCCGAGGCCGTGGCCCTGACCCGCTTCGCCGAAGAGGTCGGTGCCGATGCGGTCTTGTCGGTGGTGCCCTACTACAACAAGCCGACGCAGGAGGGAATGTTTGCACACTTCTCCGCCGTCGCCAGCGCGACCAGCCTGCCGATCGTCCTCTACTCGGTGCCCGGCCGCACCGTGGTCGACCTGACGGTGGAGACGATCGCCCGGCTGCACGAGGCGCATCCGAACGTCATCGCCGTCAAGGATGCGACGGCGAACATGGAGCGCGCCAGCGCCCAGCGCGCCAGGCTCGGGCCGGACTTCATCCTGCTCTCGGGCGAGGACGTGACGGCACTGGGCTTTAACGCCCACGGCGGCCACGGCTGCATCTCGGTGACCTCCAATGTCGCGCCACGCCTGCTGTCGCGGTTCCAGGAGGCCTCGCTGCAGGGCAACTATGGCGAGGCGATCGCCATCCAGGACAAGCTGTTCCCGCTGCACAAGGCGCTGTTCCTCGAGAACAACCCGGGCGGCATCAAATACGCCGCTGCCCGCCTCGGCCTGTGCAAGAACGAGTTCCGGCTGCCGGTGGTGCCGGTGAGCAAGGCCAACGAACAGGCGATCGATGCGGCCTTGTCGCACGCCGGGTTGCTCACCAACTAACCCCTATGGCCAAGGTACCGAACAAGCCCGCAATGATCGTAACTGGCCCGGTGGCTGAAAACCGCCGGGCCCGCTACGACTATGAGATCATGGATACGCTCGAGGCCGGCATCGTGCTGACCGGCACCGAGGTGAAGTCGCTGCGGCAAGGCAAGTGCCAGATCACCGAGAGCTACGCTTCGCCCGAGCGCGGCGAGCTGTGGCTGATTAATGCTTTCATTCCGGAATACCTGCAGGCGAACCGCTTCAACCACGAGGAAAAGCGGCCGCGCAAGCTGCTGGTCAAGAAGAAGGACCTTGCCCGGTTCAGCCAGGAAGTCGAGCGCGCCGGCAATACCATCGTCCCGCTGAAGCTCTACTTCAACGAGCAGGGCCGCGCGAAAATCCTGATCGGCGTCGGCAAGGGCAAGAAGAGCTACGACAAGCGCGAGACCGAGCGGAACCGCGACTGGAACCGCGAGAAGGCCCGGCTGCTGAAGCACGGCTGATCCTGACCGCTGCGCCGGCCGCTCCTGCCGAAAGTCTGACGGACGTACCTCGCCGTTGGCTGGACAGGGTCGGACCGGGCGGGTTAGGTAGCGCTCCAAACAACAGGGGGGAGCCTGGAATGACCAGTCCGATCGTGCCGAACGAGGGTGTGCTTCTGGGGCGCGCCCGTGTTCCCGGCTTTGAACATCCCCGTATCGTGACCGTGCGCGGCGACGACGTCGTCGATATCACCGCAAAGGCCGCCCCGACCTCCCGCGACGTCGCCGAGCGCCACGACCCGGCGGGCTACGTGGCCGCGGCGCCGGGCAAGCCGATCGGCAAGCTCGCGGCCATTCTCGAAAACTCGTGGGCCGCGAAGACCGATGCGTCCGCCGCCTCGCTGCTCTCGCCCATCGATCTGCAGGCAGTGAAGGCCGCCGGCGTGACGTTCGTCGTATCGCTGCTCGAACGCGTCATCGAGGAGCAGGCGCGCGGCGACAAGGCGAAGTCCGACAGCCTCCGCAAGGACATCCTCGGCCTCATCGGCACCGACCTGAGCCAGCTCGTGCCTGGCTCGGATGCGGCGATGCAGGTCAAGGCGACGCTGATCTCCCGCGGCGTGTGGAGCCAGTATCTGGAAGTCGGTATCGGCCCCGATGCCGAAATCTTCACCAAGTGCCAGCCGATGGCATCGGTCGGCTACGGCGCCGCTGTCGGCATCCTGCCGATCTCCGAGTGGAATAACCCCGAGCCCGAAGTGGCAATGGTGGTGAACTCGAAGGGGACCATCGTCGGTGCCACGCTCGGCAACGACGTGAACCTGCGCGACGTCGAGGGCCGCTCGGCCCTGCTGCTCGGCAAGGCCAAGGATAACAACGCCTCCGCCTCGCTCGGGCCGTTCATCCGCCTGTTCGACGGCAAGTTCACCATCGAGACGGTGAAGCAGTCCGACATTGCCCTGACCGTGACCGGCGAGGACGGCTTCGAGCTGACCGGCGTGTCGAACATGAGCCAGATCTCGCGTTCGCCTGAATCCATCGTCGCCGCCACCATCGGCCGCCACCACCAGTATCCCGATGGCTTCGTGCTCTACCTCGGCACCATGTTCGCCCCGGTGAAGGATCGCGGCGGCGTCGGCAAGGGCTTCACCCACAAGATCGGCGACGTGGTGTCGGTCTCGACCGCCGCCCTCGGCACGCTGTCGAACACCGTACGCTTTTCGACCGAGGCCGCGCCCTGGACCTATGGTGCCAGCCACCTGCTGCGTGACCTGGCCAAAGCCGACCTGCTCTAACCGAAGGATCATCCCGATGACCGAACTGCACCAGAACCTCATCAACGGCGAGTGGGTCGGCGCTGACGCGTCGGAGAACATCAACCCGTCGAACACCAACGAAGTGGTTGGGCTTTACGCACGCGCCAGCCAGCAGGACACGCTCGACGCCATCGCGGCGGCCAAGGCGGCGTTCCCGGCCTGGTCGCGCTCGGGCATTCTGCAGCGCTGGGAAATCCTCTCCAAGACGGCGCACGAGATTTTCGCCCGCAAGGCCGAGCTCGGCGCACTGCTGAGCCGCGAAGAGGGCAAGACCCTCGCCGAGGGTATCGGCGAGGTGACCCGCGCCGGGCAGATTTTCGAGTTCTTCGCCGGTGAGGCGCTGCGCCTTGGCGGCGAGACGGTGCCGTCGGTGCGTCCGGGTGTCGGCGTCGAGATGACGCGCGAGCCGATGGGCGTCGTCGGCATCATCACGCCGTGGAACTTCCCGATCGCCATCCCTGCGTGGAAGATCGCGCCGGCCCTCTGCTACGGCAACACCGCGGTGTTCAAGCCGGCGGACCTGGTGCCGGGCTCCTCGTGGGCCATCGTCGATATCCTGCACCGCAACGGCCTGCCCAAGGGCGTGCTGAACCTGGTGATGGGCCGCGGCTCGGTCGTCGGCCAGGCGATGCTGGACAGCAAGGACATCGCCGCACAGACTTTCACCGGCTCGGTCAACACCGGCCGCCGCGTAGCGGAGTCGAGCATCAAGTTCATGCGCAAGTTCCAACTCGAGATGGGCGGCAAGAACCCGACCATCGTGCTCGACGATGCCGACCTGAAGGTCGCCGTGGAAACCGTGGCCCAGTCGGCCTTCTTCTCGACCGGCCAGCGCTGCACCGCGACCTCGCGTATCATCGTCACCGAGGGCATCCACGACGCCTTCGTCGATGCGCTGTGCGAGCGGACGAAGAACCTGCGGGTCGGTGACGCCCTCAGCAAGGACACCGAGATCGGCCCCGTCGTCGATGCCAGCCAGCTGAAGCAGGACATGGACTACGTCGATATCGGCCAGAAGGAAGGCGCCACGCTGCGCGTCGGCGGCCAGCGGCTCAACCGCGAGACCGAGGGCTTCTTCCTGCAGCCGGCGCTGTTCACCGAGGTGACCAACCAGATGCGCATCGCCCGCGAGGAAATCTTCGGGCCGGTCGCGGCGGTGATCCGGGTAAAGGACTACGAGGAGGCGCTTGCCACCTCCAACGACACCGAGTTCGGCCTGTCGGCTGGTATCGTCACCACCTCGCTGAAGTACGCCACGCACTTCAAGCGCAACGCCGAGGCGGGCATGGTGATGGTCAACGTGCCGACGGCGGGCGTCGACTTCCACGTGCCGTTCGGTGGCCGCAAGGGCTCGAGCTATGGCCCCAAGGAACAGGGCAAGTACGCCGCCGAGTTCTTCACCCAGGTGAAGACGGCCTACACGGCAGCCGGCTGATTTCAATGTAAATGGCCGTTCGTTTATATATCGGCCGTCAATCTCGCCCCTCGCTTTCGATACAAACAGGCTACACCTGTACGGGAGCGCGGGGATAAGTTGAAATCTGCTGCAATATCAATGGTAAGGCTCAGTGCCGGATGACGCTGCAAGATGCAGCCCCGACCGGCCCTGTCGAGCCATGCCGGTGCATCTGGGCCACGAACTTCTGCCAGCACGGAGAATACGTGCGGCGTCGGTAACTATTCCTAACCCGTTGCACACTAAGGTCTCGCGACAATAGCGGCTTTGCCGCGCCCGCGAGAGCACTGGGATGGATGCAGCGGTCCAGGGACTGATAGCCAACCTGGCTATGGTTGGCGTGTTCGCCGCAATGTGGACACTGCTGGGCGACGCTGTGGAACGCCTGCCGGTCTGGGGCCGAGGTGCCGGGCTCGGCCTGCTGATGGGCCTCGGGGCGGTCGCCATGATGTCGCTGCCGGTAGTCATTCGACCCGGCCTTTTTCTCGACCTTCGCGTGTCGCTGGTGGCCCAGGCGGCCTTGTTCGGTGGACCGATCGGGGCGCTGGTGGCCGTGGTGGTCGCCGGGGCGTATCGCGTGATCCTTGGAGGAGCCGGGATCGTGCCAGGGCTGGTGCTGATAGGCTTGGGCGCCGTCATGGGGCTCGGCGTCCATGCCCTGACCCGAGGGCAGGCAGTGCGACGCATGGATGTCGTGCTGCTGGCGCTCGGCGCGATGCTCGTCAGCCTGCTGACGCTGCTGCTGATCCCCACGGCGATGATCGAGACGGCGCTGCCGAACCTCATCGTGGCGGTTCCGGCGATAGCCTTCCTCGCGACACTGCTGGGCGGAATGGCCATGCATACCGACGAGGGGCGGCGACGCACGGAACGGCTCAACCAGACGTTCCGGCAAGTGATCGAGACACTGCCGGAAGCGCTGAACGTCAAGGACTTGCAGGGCCGCTTCGTCATTGCCAACGCGGCGACGGCCCGGCTGATGCGCGCGCCGGATGCGGCATCGCTGATCGGCAAGAGCGACGCAGACTTCTATCCGCCCGACATCGCGGCGCAATTCGGCCGCGACGAGGAAAGCGTGCTGCGCGAGGGGACCAGCAAGGAACTGGAACAGCGCCTCGCCTTCGACGACGGAACGGAGATCTGGCTCTCGACCCTCAAGACGCCGTTGACCGACGCAGAGGGACATCCGGTCGCGCTCGTCACGCATAGTCGCGACTTCACGGCGCGCAAGACGCTGGAGCAGGAGCTTGACCGTGCGCGTTCCCAGCTCGAGGGCGCGATGTCGGGGATGGCCGACGCGCTGATCGCCTTCGACAAGGACGCCAACATCATCTTCTGCAACGACCAGTACCGTCGCCTCTTCCCGCTGACCGCAGACATGCGGGTGCCGGGGCGGAACCTCCGCGAGATCCTGCGTGTCGCCCATGAGCGCGGCGAGGAGGCTCAGATGGAGCCTGACGAGGTTGAGGCCTGGATCGACGATGCCGTAACCGGACTGCACGAGCAGCGGGACCGCGAAATTCACCTCGCCGACGGCCGCTGGCTGCACTCCCGCGCCAGGGCGCTGTCCGATGGCACCGCGCTGACCGTGATCTCGGACGTTTCGAGCATCAAGCGCGCCGAGGAGGCGCTGACGGAGGTCAACAAACACCTCAAGCAACTCGCCGCCACCGATGCGCTGACCGGGCTGATGAACCGCCGGACGTTCGACGAGATGCTCGCCAAGGAGTTCTCGCGCAGCGCCCGCCATCACCATCCGCTCAGTGTGCTCATGGTCGACGTCGACTACTTCAAGTCGTTCAACGATACCTATGGCCACCAGGCCGGCGACGGGGCGTTGCGTGCCGTAGCCAAAGCGCTGAAGGAGGTCGCGCGCCGACCTGCCGACATTGTGGCGCGCTATGGCGGCGAGGAGTTCGCCATCGTGCTCCCCGATACCGATACCGAGGGCGCAACGGCAGTGGCGGAGCTGCTCTGCGAGGCGGTCCGCCAGCTGCGAATTCCCAACGGCCGGAGTTCGCGCGGTGTGGTGACGGTCAGTGTCGGCATCGCCACCGGCAGCCGCAGCAACCTCCTTCCGGCGCCCGAAGATCTGGTTCGGCAGGCCGACGCTGCGCTCTACCTCGCCAAGGGCCAGGGCCGGGACGGAGTGCAGGCCTACGGCGACGCGGAGCAGGGCGGGTCAACCCGCAATGGCGGCGCTGCGGAGATTCGATCAGCATCATAATTGGACATTGCCGCTGACGCTTTCTAAGGTGCTCACCGAGGAGAGGAGCATCACGGGGTCGTCAGGCCCGTCGAGCGCTCCACGTTGCGAATTGCAGCACCGGCGAACCTCGTGGTTCAGTCGGTGCTCTGGAGGAGACTTGCCGTGGAGGCTGGGTTTGGCCCGCCGCTGATGGGCGCCCTGCGCGACCCGGAGGCGGCGATTGCGCGCCGCCGTTACGTGATCGGCCGCGTCGCCATCTACGGCGTGCTGGTGATCTTCGCGCTGATCTACGCCTTTCCGGCCTACCTGGTGATCTCGGGCGCCTTTCGCACCGGCGCCGACGTGGCGGCGCACGGCCGCATCTCGCTGCCGACCAGTTTTTCGTTCGAGCCGTTCATCCGCGCCTGGACGTCAGTGTGCGTCACCGGCCGCTGCAACGGCATTCAGCAGAATTTCTACAACTCGCTGATCATGGTGATTCCGGCGACCATCATCTCGACGGCGGTCGGGGCGATGGCCGGCTACGTGCTCTCCAAGTGGCGCTTCCGCGGCTCGAACGTCATCTTCCTGATGATCGTCGCCGGTGTGTTCATCCCCAGCCAGACGACGCTGCTGCCCTGGGCCTGGATCGTCGGCAAGGTCGGCCTCGCCAACAATGTGCTGGCGCTCATCATCATCCATTCGGTGCAGACGCTCTGCTTCTCGACCCTGTTCTGCCGCAACTTCTATGCCGGCGTGCCGGATGAACTGATCAAGGCGGGGCAGGTGGATGGCGCCGGGTTCTGGCGCATCTACCTCAAGGTGATCCTGCCGATCTCGCCACCGATCCTGATCGTGACGGTGATCTGGCAGTTTACGTCGATCTGGAACGAGTACCTGTTCGGCATGGTGTTCACCTCGGGCAGCCAGCAGCCGATCACAGCGGCGGTGATGGGCGTGGGCAGCGGTTCATCCGCCGCCGCAGTGATGATTGCCGCCGGGCCACCGATCCTGATCTACCTGTTCGGCGGCCGCTTCTTCATCCGCGGCCTGACGCAGGGCGCTATCAAGTAGGGGGCAAGCTGCGATCTGGCCTGTCAATCGTTGGTTGACACAAGTCTGTCGTGTCGCGTACCTGTTGACACATGGAAATCGGGAGCATCAAGCACAAGGCGCTGCGAAAGCTGCTCGAGCAGGGGGACACGAAGGGCGTGATCGAAGTGGAGCGGGCCGTTGACATGATCGCCTTCCTCGCCGCCGCGCAATTCGAAGAACTCGGAACGCCACCAAATTTCGGTTTCCATGCTCTGACAGGCGATCGGAAAGGCGTCTACGCCATGACGGCAACGAAGAACTGGCGACTGACCTTTGCCGTGTCGGATGAGAATACAATTATCGACCTCGACCTTGAGGATTATCACTGATGGCTATCAGGCTTCACGCTTCGATCTACGTTCATCCCGGTCCCTGGCTCAGGCGGCAGGCCGTTGCGCCGCATGGCATCAACGTGAAGGAACTGGCCCAGCATCTTGGTGTCTCCCGCCAGAACCTGAGCAATGTTTTGAATGGACATACGGCGCTTTCGGCAGACATGGCCATCCGCTTCGAGAAGGCATTTGGACTGAAGGCTGAAACCCTGCTGAGGATGCAGGCTGCCTATGACCTCGCCCAGGCCAGGGGGCGCGAGGACGATATCAAGGTTACGCCGCTTCCAAAGGCGGCTTAGGGGGAAACACATGGACAGGACCAGTTTTCGCGGCATCTTCGTCATCGTCACGACGCCGTTCACCGCCGACCTGCGGCTCGACGAGGAGGGGCTGGAGGCGACGATGGAGTTCTGCCTGGCGGCGGGGGTACATGGCGTTGTCGCCAATGCTCTGGCCAGCGAGGGGGGATATCTCAGCGAAGCGGAGCGCAAGCGGGCCGCCGAGATCGTCGTCGGGCGGGCGAAGGGCAGGGTGCCGTCGATCGTTGCCGTTTCGGCACCGCATCATTCGATTGCAGCGGACTATGCCAGGCAGGCCGAAGCGCTGGGCGCCGACGCGGTGATGGCGCTGCCGCCGACGCTGCACCCGTCCACCATCGCCGACCTCAAGGCCCACTACCGCGCCATCGGTGCGGCCACGGCGCTGCCGCTGGTGATCCAGAACGTCATCGGGCAGGGGGCGACGACCATGAGCGCGGCGCTGATTGCCGAACTGGTCAACGAGATCCCGACGGCCCGCTTCGTGAAGGAAGAGTCGGGCTACCCGGCCCAGACCGTCGGTGAGATCATCCGGCTCTGCGGTGACAAGGTCGAGGGCGTGATGGGCGGCCGTGCCGGCAAGACGCTGCTCGAGGAAGTGCGCCACGGCGTGTCCGGCACCATGCCGGCCTGCGAGATCGCCGACGTCCACGTGGCCCTGTGGCACGCCATCGAGGCGAAGGACGACAGGCGGGTGCGCGGTATCTTCAACCGGTTGCTGCCGCTCCTCGACATGGAGAGCAATTACGGCATGCCGCTGATGAAGGAGGTGCTGAAAATGCGCGGCGTCATCGGTAGCGCTGCCGTGCGCCAGTCCGGCTTCCGCATGCTCGACGACCATGCGCGGGAGGAAGCCGCGACCATCATGGACGACCTGACCGAATACATGCTGCCGGCATACCGGCACCGCCGCTGAGGGAGAGAGACGTGACTGGGACTGACACGATCGAGAATGCCATCAACCGCAACTCGCAGCCGACGGAGCTGCGCATCACCGACATGCGGCTGGCGGTGGTGGCCGCCAACTACGACTATCCGATCCTGAAGATCGACACGAACCAGGGCGTCTACGGGCTCGGCGAAGTGCGCGACGCCGGTCACGCGACCAATGCGCTGCAGTTCAAGTCGGTGCTGCTCGGGCAGAACCCCTGCAATGTCGACATGATCTTCCGTGCCATCAAGCGCTTCGGCGGCTGGGGCCGCGAGGGCGGCGGCGTCTCGGGCATCGAGATCGCGCTGATGGACCTGATAGGCAAGGTCTACGGCGTGCCATGCTACCAGTTGCTCGGTGGCAAGTACCGCGACAAGATCCGGCTCTATGGCGACACGCCGACGCCCGACAACCCGACGCCGGAGGACTTCGTGGCGGCGGTGAAGGGCCGGCGGGCCCGCGGGCTCACCTGGATCAAGTTCGACCTGCGGCCGAGCCTGTTCGAGACCGGCGATGAGCCGCTGATCGGCCACGACGCGCCGTACGAGACGCAGTTCGAGATGGGCAGGTGGTTCAAGGCACCGATGGCCGGGCGTGGCGTGAAGCTGACCGACGCGACCATCGAGCGCGCCGCGCATGTCGTGGGCGAGGTGCGGGCTGCCGTCGGCAAGGACGTGCAGCTC
>CAMDAL010000022.1 GCA_945888565.1 Devosia equisanguinis
CTTCACCACGGTGTCATCCCTGCGAACGCAGGGACCCACCTGAAGACCTGCGCGGATGACGACGTGGGTCCCTGCTTTCGCAGGGATGACAGGTCGGGGACGGTCCATCCTCGTGCCCCACAGGACAGGCCCGGGGATTTCCCCGGGCCGCCCATGCGGTTGCCTATGCAGACACCACCAATCATCACGGGCCAGCCGTGACGATCTCGATGTTGCCGGCGTCGGTGTTGCCGCGCAGTTCCGGCCGGTACATGTCCTCCACCGTCGCTCCCGGCAGCACGAAGCTGCCCGGCGAGACGGCGCGAACCAGATACGCGGTCGTGACGCTCGGCACCGCCGCGTAGACGCGGAAGGCCGCAACGTACTGGTCGGTGCGCGACTCGACGTTGGCCGGCGTATCGAGAGCGAGCCAGCTCGACAGGTCGCCGACGCCGCCCGCACCACCGAGCAGGTTGGGGTTCTCGATCTCGAACCCCGCCGGCAGCGGATCGGCGATGACGTACTGGCCGGAACCGAGCGTGGTCGGTACCGCCGTCAGCTTGACCACGAACCGGTCATTCTGGCGCACGGTGGCAAGATCGGCGGGGGTACCGTCGACGAGGAAATACTCCCGCGTGATGGAGAACCCGTCGCTGCTGGCAGCCGGCGGCGTAACCGGAATGCCGGTGACGGAGACGCTCATCTCGGTCGCGGTATTGCCCTCGTTGGTGATGGTAACGGGCGAGCCCGCGATCACCACGTCGTCGTAGCGGCGGTAGACGGTGCCATCGAGCGCCTCGCCATCGACCGTCACCTTACCGAGTGTGACCGAGCGGGCCAGGGCCGAGGCGGCGACGAGCGTCCAGGCATCTTCCTGTGTCGAGCTCCAGCGGGTGGCGTCACGGAGGTCCGCGAGCTGCTGCGTGAGCGCGGCAAGATCGATGCCGGCCGGGCTGAACTCGGCGGCAAGCGCGAGCACCGCGGCGGTGTCACGCAGCCGGCTGCCGTAGTCGGCCCGGTAGCGGTAGCGATCCTCGGCGACCTTCAGGTCCTCGACCGCGGCGGCGAAGGCTTCGGCGGCGCGGGTGCGATCGCCGTAAAGGGCGAGCGCGGCACCGAGCTGGGCCTTGGCGAGCGGCGACGAGAAGGCGTCGAGCCTGGCTTCGTGATAGTAGCGCAGGTCGCCGATGGCGGCCCGGCCGGCCCGTGCCAGGTCGAGCAGGGCGTAGGCGATATCCTCGCCGCCTTCCGAGAAGTCGGAGGCGTAGGAGACCTGGTTGGAGAGGTTATCGAGCGCCATGGTCATCGCCTGGTCCGGCACCGCATAACCTTCGGCGCGGGCGCGGAGCAGGAAGTCGGTGACATAGGCGTCGAGCCACAGTTCCGAACCCGAGAACGGCCCCCAGAGGCCGAAGCCACCGGCGGAGTTCTGCTTGCTCAGTTCATCCGCGATGGCGTCACGGATGCGCTGGGCCAGCGCGTCGTCGGTGCCGAGCCCCATCATGCGGGCCACGTCGTTGAGGTAGAGCAGCGGCAGGGCGCGGCTCGCCGTCTGTTCGGCGCACCCATAGGGGTAGCGGTCGAGCGACAGCAGCAGTTCGGGCACGTCGAGGCGGGCGATCGGGCCGACCGCGAAGGTCAGGCTGGCCGAGCGCGGGATCAGCCCATCGAAGCGGCTGCCATCGAGGCTAACCGATTCACCCGGACCGATCGGCACGAGCACCGAGGTGGTGAGCGGGCCGGAGGCGGCGCGGACGCCGAGGACGAGGTCCTTCACCAGCGCGTTGCCGGCCGGGTCGGTGACGATGAGCTTGAGGCTCTGGTCGCCAATCGCCGTGCCGGTGAGGCTGAGGTCGAGCGCGGTCCGCTCGCCGGTGGGCAGCTCGACGGTCTGCGTTGCCGCATCGGTCGAGAGGCCCTCGCCGGTGATCAGCTCCACCTTGTAGGCGCCGGGGGCACCCGAGAGGTTGTTGATCTCGACCAGCAGGCGCGAGGTGTCGTCGAGGCGCAGGAAGCGCGGCGGCGTCATGGTGACCACGACCGGATCGCGCACGATCACGTCGGCCGAAGCATGGCCGATGGCGGAGGCGGTCCAGGCGACGGCCATCAGGCGCACCGTGCCGTTGAAGTCGGGCATGTCGAAGGTGACTTCGGCCGTGCCGTCCTCGCCCACCGTCACGATGCCCGTGTACTGGGCGACGAGTACGGTCGTCGGCGGCGGGGTGCCGCTGGCGAAGCCTTCGCCGTCACCGCCCGAGCGCACGGCGCCGATGGTGCCCTGCGTCGGGTCGATCAGCGCGCCGTAGAGGTCACGGAACTCGACGCCGAGTTGGCGCTGGCCGAAGAACCAGCCATCCGGATCGGGCACGGCGAAGCGCGTCAGGTTGAGGATGCCGAGATCGACCGCGGCGACGGTGACATAGGCCGTGTCGCCCGGCTGCACGTTGGCGAGTTTCACCGTGGCGGTGAGCGGCGCACGGGGGGCATACACCTCATCCGCCTCGATCGAGACGTCGAGCTGCAGGTCGCCCGGCTCCACGTCGGCATAGGCGACGCCGAGCGCACGCGCCGGCATGCGCTTTTCGGTAGCGTCGGCCGGCCGATAGAGCGTGGCCGTGACATAGGCGCCCGGACCCCACTGGTCGGTGACGGGCAGTTCGACGGAAATGCCCTCCGCCGGAACTTCGACCGACCGCATGTCGATGATGCCGTCATCGACCACCAGCACCAGCGCGGTGCCGGCGAACTGCGGTTCGAGCTTGAGGATGGCGGTATCGCCGGGACGGTAGGCCGTCTTGTCGAGCGCAACGTCGAGCTCGTCCGGCGTGTCGGAACCAGCTTCGGCGTAGTAGTAGCCGGCATAGAACTCGTAGGTGGACGAGGTCGCCGCGTCGCCGGTCGAGTTCACCTCGAGCCGGTAGCGGCCCCAGCTGACGGGCGCACTGACGGTCACGGGGCCGCTTGCCACCGCGTCGACGCTGCCGTTGCCGACTTCGCGGGTGGTGGTGACGGCTTCCCACTTCCAGGTGCCGTTGTTGCGGTACCACTGGTAGTTGGTCTCGATGCGGCTCAGCGACCATTCGAGCCCGGCCTCGTCGGTCTGCTGGCCGTCGGTGCCGACGACGATCACGTCGAACGCAGCGGTGCTGCCCTCGTCGAGGCCGTCATCCTCGCTGAACTGCGGCTTGAGGCCGATCAGGCTGGTGAGCGGGGTCACCGGACGCGTCAGGTTGCGCTGGATGGCGCGGCCCGACGTATCGATCAGGCGTACCGCCAGCGTTGCCGTAAGCGGCCGGGTGGTGGCCGGCGGCTCGGGGACGATGATCTCCGCCGTGGCGTTGCCCTCGTCATCGGTGGTGCCGACGCTGCCGAGCGGCTGGTAGTCGGTGGTAAAGGTATCATCGACGCGGCCGAAGACGTAGCCGGGGAAGTCGCTGAGGGTCGGCACGGCGCGGACGATCGAGTCCGCCTCGATGTCGAGGCCGGGCGCGGTGGCGCCATAGAGGTACTTTGCAGCAACCGAAACCTCGGTGACTTCGCCGGCGCTCACCGGACCCAGTTCAGCCGAAATCTCGAAGGCCAGGCGTTCCGGCTCGAAATCCTCGACGAGGAAGCTGGTGCTGTTGAGCGCCGGAGCCTTGGGGTCGGCGTAGAGGCGCACCGTCCATGAGCCACGCATCGCTTCGCTGGCCAGCGGCAGGGCGACGCTGTAGCCACCGGCGCCGCCGTCCTTGAGGATCTGGCGATCCGCCACCACGCCGTCCGGACGTTCGAGTTCGAGCGTCAGCGGCAGCTTTTCGACCGCCTTGGCCCGCGTGTCGCGCAGCAGCGCGGTGAGGAACACCGTCTCGCCGGGGCGATAGACGCCGCGCTCGGTGGTGGCCCAGAGGTCAAGCGGCCCCGGAGTCGGCCGGCCGTCGACGCCGCGATCGGTGAGATCGAAGGCCGGGCGGGTGTAGTCGATGAAGGCGTAGTCGCCCGCATCGGTTTCGGCGACGACGAGCTGCGGCGCACGGCCGCCCTCACCACGGGCGAGGCCCGCCGCGAAGATGGCTTCGCCATTGGCGTCGGTCGTCGTTTCCCCGAGGATCTCGTTGTTCACCGCGACGAGGCGAACCTTCGAGCCTGCCACCGGCTGCGCGCTGGTGAGCGAGCGGACGAAGGTGTGCACGCCGTCCTCGCCCGAAACCGTCGAAAGGCCGAGGTCGGTGACGATGAACCACTGCGTGGCCATCTCTTGCCAGAACTCGGCCTTGCCGCCGGTCACCTTGGCGGTGATGACGTAGGCGCCGGGTTCCAGCGTGCCGAGCGTCTCCTTCACCGGGATGGCGGTGATGGTCATGTCGTTGGCCTGGCCCTTGGACAGGTCGACGGTGCCCGCGAACTCCTGCTGGCCATAGCGGTCGGCGACGTCTTCGGCCGAATAGCCGTCGAGCGTGCCGCGGAAGATGCCCTGGCGCACGGCGGTCGCGATGTTGCGGTCGCCGATGCGGTAGATGGCGATATCGGCCGAGGTGGCATTCACCGAGGTCATCGGCAGGCCGCCGCCGAGACCGGCGGGCATCACGTAGGCATTGTTGGCAAAGCCGACGAACGGCGAGCGGTCAGGCACGTAGACGTTGAGCTCGGAATCGGCGCGCAGCTGCTCGCCGGCCGCCGAGGGCAGGCCCGAACGGACGCGGATGCTGTAGCGCTGGCCGTGGCGGACGCCGGTGATGCAGAGCTGGCTCTGCTCGGTCTCGACGGCCACCTGCGGCGCGCCATCGACCACGACATAGCTCGAGAGATCGGTGTCGCCGGCCGGCAGCGGGTCGGAAAATACCACGCAGATGCGCGGATCGGCGGCTTCGGAATCCACTTCGTTGGAGGCGATGCGGAAGCCGTGCTCGGCCACCACCTGGTCAAGGCGGCCCTGCAGGCCGGCATCATCAACCAGCGCGATCGAGGCGCGATACGTGGCAATCGACTCGCGCCACATGGTGCGATGCTCGAAGCCGGCGGCGAGGCGGGCGAGGGCCTTGGCGCGCTCGGCCACGCTCTCAGACAGCAAGAAGGCGTTGGTCGCCGACCAGGTGGCGGTCTGCGCGAAGTCGTAGGCGGAGGAGGAATTGTTGTTGCGCAGGTCGGCATCGGCGCGATCGATCTGCACATCGGCGAGCTTCAGCCACAGGGCCGGATCGTTGCGATTGAGCGCCAGCGCCTGGCGGTAGGAGACGTTGGCGGCAGCGGAGTTGCCGGTCGCGGCGGCGTCGTCGCCTGCGCTGACGAGGTCGTCATAGCTCAGGTTCTGCGGCGGAACGTCGGTGCTGGGCAACTGCTGGGCGAAATACTGGGCGTAGTAGACGAGATCGGAGGCCGGGAAGGGCAGTTCGGCCTGGCGCTCGGCGACCAGCACCTGCTCGGCGGCCGGATCGACCTTGCCCGAGGTGGCGCCGGTGAAGGCGGTCTCCGGCCCGGCGGCGCCCTTGAGGAAGCACCACTTGGCCTTCTCGTTGAAGGTGAAGGCTCGACAGATGCGATCGTCGGCGCAGGCCGCGGAACAGGCGTCGAGCGTGGTGTTCTTCACCACGCTGTAGTCGAAGCCGGGGAGGTCAGTGCCGGGCATCAGGCTGATCGCCCGATCCTGCGCGATGGCGCCACCGATGTTGAACGCCAGAACCAGCATGGCGACTAGCCAGCCGGCGGACCCCAGTAGCCGCTTCATTTAATCCCTCACCCAAGATGCCCCATTGGGGCTAAGCACTCCAGAACTGTGTCTTTTTCTGGCAAAGTGCTCGTGACAATTCCAAATGTTTCCGCTTTCCGCCACCCAAGATGAACCGGGCCTGAAGCGTCCGCACGCGCAGACTCCGTAGCGGCAATAGTAGCCGGCCGTGACGCCGAACAGGCTGGCGACGGTTTCATCGGGCTCCGGGCGGACTGACTGGCGGAGCACGGCGATCCGGCCGCTCGTGGTCACGGTGCCGCTCTGCGGCGTCAGGTCACCGTCAACGAGGCGCAGCAGCCTCGTCTTGCCAATGCCGTTGCGGCCGACAAGTCCCGTGCGCTCGGCGCCGAAGCTCAGGTCGAGATGTTGAAAGAGGTCGTGGCCGTCAGGCGTCGACCAGCCCAGGTCGTGCAGTGTTATGGTGGCAGGCATGGAAGTCCCCAGTGGCAAGGCGGGTGAGCATTGCGATCGGGTTGTTTTCCATCGGGCACCGTCCGGCTGGAGGAGAGTCTGGCGCTGCGGTCGACCTGCCCCGTTTCATCCGGGGCCCGTCGCCGGGGCGCCAGCTGACGAACCGCTATGTGGCATCTCAGGCGGCACGGCGCAACCCGCGGGCCGTGCCGACAGCCGTGGTTGTCGTGCCGCCCGCCGCGGGATAGCCTGAACTGACAGCGCAGCCGGTTTCGGGCTGGCGATGGAGGGGGTGGACATGGCGCCCCTGGGGCGGAAGGCACAGCGTGACCGGTAGTCGAGCGAAGAGCTTCCTGGCGATGCTGCTGGTGGGGTGCGTCTGGGTGGCGGCCGTGCTGATTGCCCCGACCAGCCTGCCCGCCGCTTTGGGCGTTGCGGCAGCCGGGCTTGCGGCCCTCACCTGGACAGGCTGGCAGATGGCGCAGACCCAGGCGCAACTGACCCAACGCGAGCTGCACCTGCAGTCGATCCTCGACACGGTGCCCGATGCCACGGTGGTGATCGACGCCAAAGGCATCATGCAGTCGTTCAACACCTCGGCAGTGCGGCAGTTCGGCTACACGGTCGAGGAGGCGGTGGGCCGGAACGTCTCGATCCTGATGCCCACGCCCTATCGTGAGCAGCATGACGCCTACCTGATGCGGTACCTCACCACCGGCGAGAAGCGCATCATCGGCGTCGACCGGGTGGTGGTCGGCCGCCGCAAGGATGGTTCGACCTTTCCGATGAAGCTGGCCGTCGGCCAGGTGACGGTCGGCGGGCAGACGTTCTTCACCGGCTTCATCCGCGACCTGACCGAGCGCGAAGAATCGCAGGCTAAGCTGGACCAGGCCAGCAACGAGCTGATCCGCCTCGCCCGGGTCAACGAGCTGGGCGAGATGGCCTCGACGCTGGCGCACGAGCTCAACCAGCCGCTGTCGGCCATCGCCAACTACGTGCAGGGCTGCCGGCGCATGCTGGAAAAGCTCGACGACGAACATGCCACGCGCATGCGGGGCGCCCTCGAGGAAACCGCCAGGCAGGCCCTGCGCGCCGGCGACATCATCCGCCACCTGCGCGAGTTCGTCACCCGGGGCGACACCGAGCGGCACCCCGAAGACATCAAGAAGCTGATCGAGGAGGCCGGGGCCCTTGCGCTTGTCGGCTCGCGCGAGCGCGCCATCAAGTCGGTGTTCGAGTTCGGCCGCGACGACAGTGTGGTTGTCGCCGATCGCGTGCAGATCCAGCAGGTGCTCATCAACCTGATGCGCAACGCCATGGAAGCGATGCGCGACAGCACCGTGAAGCAGCTGACCGTCACCACCAGCCCCGCCGAGAATGGCCGGCTGAAGGTCGAGGTTGCCGATACCGGCCCCGGCATCGCCGAGGACATTGCCCCGCAGCTGTTCCAGCCATTTGTCACATCCAAACCCAATGGTATGGGGGTGGGGCTGTCGATTTCCAGGCGCATCATCGAGTCGCATGGCGGCGAACTGGTGGTGCGGCGTAACGAGGCGGGTGGTGCGACATTCACCTTCACCCTGCCTTTGCTGACCGAGGCCGCCGTTGAGTATAGCTGACACTGTCGTTCACATCGTCGATGACGAGGAAGCTGTCCGCAACTCGCTGGCCTTCCTGCTGCAGACCTCCGGGTTTGCCGTGCGCGTGCACGAAACGGCGACCGAGTTCCTCAAGCTCGCTCCGACCATCGCCAATGGCTGCCTGATCACCGACCTCCGCATGCCGGACATGGACGGCGTCGAGCTGCTGCGCCGCCTGCGCGAGGCGGGCGCCATGCTTCCCGCCATCGTCATCACCGGCCATGGCGACGTGCAGATGGCGGTCGAGGCGATGAAGTCCGGCGCGCTCGATTTCATCGAGAAGCCGTTCAGCGACGAGGTGATTATCAGCTCGATCACCCGCGCCGTGAACCGCGCCGCCGAGCAGCACCAGTCCGCCGCCGCCGCCGAGCAGGTGCGCCAGCGCCTCGATACCCTCTCGGAGCGCGAGCGGCAGGTGCTGGGCGGCGTCGTCGCCGGGCAGGCCAACAAGACCATCGCCTTCGACCTCGGCATCTCGCCCCGCACCGTCGAGGTCTACCGCGCCGGCCTGATGGCCAAGATGCAGGCCCGCAGCCTCGCCGAACTGGTCCGCATGGTGATGGACGCCGGCATCGCCATCGAGGGGTAAGCTCCCGATCACGTCCGGTTGATCCAAATCAATAGCCCCGGTCCGCCGGCCCCCTAAGGCTCCCGTAGAGAAGTCTCGAACGGGGGTCACTTTGCGCAATTCGGGCTGGATAATCACGCTGGCGGCAGGAGCGTTGTTTACGCTCGTGCTGTCGGGGCTGGGACAGGATAACCTGTTCCGCATTCACATGGGCATCGTCACCATCGCCCTCGGGCTCGGCGCCGTCATCCTGATGCGCCGGCCCGACGAGGCACGCATCCCGGCGGGCGTCGTCGAGGCCGACAAGGCCGGCTATTTCGATGAGCCGATCCGCGCCGGCTCGATCCTCACGGTGTTCTGGGGCGTGGTCGGCATGCTGGTGGGCGTCGTCATCGCCCTGCAGCTCGCCTGGCCTGACCTGAATTTCGGCCCGTACCTGAACTTCGGGCGGCTGCGGCCTCTCCATACCTCGGCGGTCGTGTTCGCCTTCGGTGGCACGGCGCTGATCACCACCAGCTTCTACGTGGTGCAGCGCACCTCGCGGGCGCGGCTGATCAACGACAACCTCGCCCGGTTCGTGTTCTGGGGCTACCAGCTGTTCATCCTGATGGCCGCCACCGGCTACCTGCTGGGCAGCACGCAGAGCCGCGAATACGCCGAGCCCGAGTGGTACACCGACATCTGGCTGACCATCGTCTGGGTCGCCTACCTCGCGCTGTTCCTCGGCACCATCATCAAGCGCAAGGAACCCCACATCTACGTGGCGAACTGGTTCTACCTTGCCTTCATCGTTACTATCGCGCTGCTGCACGTGGTCAACAACCTCGCCGTCCCCGCCTCGCTGCTCGGCTCGAAGAGCTACAGCCTGTTCGCGGGCGTGCAGGATGCGCTGACGCAGTGGTGGTACGGCCACAACGCCGTCGGCTTCTTCCTCACCGCCGGCTTCCTGGGCATGATGTACTACTACCTGCCCAAGCAGGCCGAGCGGCCGGTCTATTCGTACCGGCTGTCGATCATCCACTTCTGGGCGCTGATTTTCCTCTACATCTGGGCCGGTCCGCACCACCTGCACTACACCGCCCTGCCCGACTGGGCGCAGACGCTCGGCATGGTGTTCTCGATCATGCTGTGGATGCCCAGCTGGGGCGGCATGATCAACGGCCTCATGACGCTGCGTGGCGCCTGGGACAAGATGCGCACCGACCCGATCATTCGCATGATGGTCATAGCGGTCGCGTTCTACGGCATGTCGACCTTCGAAGGCCCGGTCATGTCGATCAAGTCGGTCAACGGCCTCAGCCACTATACCGACTGGACCATCGGCCACGTGCACTCGGGTGCGCTGGGCTGGGTCGGGATGATCTCGTTCGCAGCGATCTACTTCATGGTGCCGCGCCTGTGGGGTCGCAAGCAGCTCTACTCGCTGCGCATGATCAACTGGCACTTCTGGCTCGCCACCACCGGCATCGTCGTCTACGCGGCGGTGATGTGGGTGTCGGGGATCACCCAGGGCCTGATGTGGCGCGAGTACGATGCCGAGGGCTTCCTCGTCTACTCGTTCGCCGAGACCGTGGCGGCGCTCCACCCCTACTACATCGCCCGTGCCTTCGGCGGCCTGCTCTACCTGTCGGGCGCCGTGGTGATGGCGGTCAACATCTGGCTGACCATCGCGGGCAAGGTTCGGAACGAGCGTCCGATGGTCACCCACACCAAGCTGCAGCCGGCCGAGTAAGGAGCAACACCCATGGATATTCTAGGCAAGCACGGCGTCATCGAACGCAACGCCACCCTGCTCCTGAGCCTCTCGCTGGTCGTGGTATGCATTGGCGGCATCGTCGAGGTCGCCCCGCTGTTCTATCTGCAGAACACCATCGAGGAGGTGGAGGGGATGCGCCCCTACACCCCGCTCGAACTGGCCGGCCGCAACATCTATGTCCGCGAGGGCTGCTATGTGTGCCACAGCCAGATGATCCGGCCGTTCCGCGACGAGGTGGAACGCTACGGGCACTACTCGCTGGCGGCGGAGTCGATGTACGACCACTCGTTCCAGTGGGGGTCGAAGCGGACCGGGCCGGATCTGGCCCGCGTCGGCGGCCGCTACTCGGACGTCTGGCACGTCGAGCACCTGCGTCACCCGCAGGCGCTGGTGCCGGAATCGATCATGCCGCGCTACGGCTTCCTCAGTGACACCGATCTCGACCTGAACATGATCCAGGCCGACCTGCAGGCCAACGCCATGGTCGGCGTGCCCTACAGCCAGGAGGCCATCCTGAACGCCCGGGCCGACCTGGTCGCCCAGACGGACCCGAATGGCGACAGCTCGGGTTTCACCAGCCGCTACGCCAAAGCCCGCGTCGCCGATTTCGACGGCAACCTGGCCAGGATCACCGAAATGGATGCTCTGGTGGCGTACCTGCAGATGCTGGGCACGCTGGTCGATTTCACCCAGTACGACGCCAAAGCGAACTACCGCTAGGAGGCCCCCGACCATGGAAACCGTGCACTACGACATGATGCGGCACTTCGCCGACAGCTGGGGCCTCGTCTACATGATGGCGATCTTCCTCACCGTCGTCGTCTTCATCATCAAGCCGGGCGCGAAAGCGCACGCGGTGGCAGCCGCCCGCATCCCGCTCGACGACGAGCACCCCAGGAACGACGCCGTGTCGGGAGACCGCGAATGAGCGACAAGGAAATCGACGACGTCACCGGCACGGCCACAACCGGCCATGAATGGGACGGCATCAAGGAACTCAACACCCCCCTGCCGCGCTGGTGGCTGTGGACCTTCTACGGCTGCATCGCCTTCGCGATCGGCTACAGCGTGGTCTATCCGGCATGGCCGCTGATCACCTCGGCGACACCCGGCGTGATCGGCTACTCGAGCCGCGCCGAGCTCGACAAGGACCTGGCGGCGGCGACCGCGGCTCAGGGCGACCGCATCGCCCAGATCGCGGCGACACCGGTCGCGGACATCCTCAACGATGCGGAACTGGCGCGCTTCGCCACCGCCGGCGGCAAGTCGCTGTTCAAGGTCTATTGCAGCCAGTGCCACGGCACGGGCGCCACCGGCTCGGCGGGGTATCCCAACCTCAACGACGACGAGTGGATCTGGGGTGGCACGATCGAGCAGATCCATACCACCCTCACCCACGGCGTACGGTCTGAGGCTGATCCCGACACGCTGTTCAACATGATGCCGAATTTCGGCGCCGACGAACTGCTGACGGCGGTGGAGATCGACGCCGTCGCGAAGGAAGTCGCGTCCTACTCGGGCATCGAGGGCGGCACCACGACGGCCGAGGGCGCGCAGCTCTTCGCCGACAACTGCGCCGCATGCCACGGCGAGGGCGGCGTGGGCATGCCTGAGGTCGGCGGCCCGTCGCTGGTCGACCAGATCTGGCTCTACCAGGGCACGGTGGACGGCATCAAGGCGCAGCTCAACCAGGCCCGCCATGGCGTGATGCCGGCATGGGGCGTCCGCCTCGGCGACAGCGCGGTCAAGCAGCTCGCCGTCTACGTTCACGGTCTCGGCGGCGGTCAGTAGCACTGACTGACAGCCGCTCGGGTGGGGGGAGGCGACCGCAAGCGCCTCCCCCTTTTCGTTTGCCCGAGGTCAGCCATTGCGCGCTGCTCCCCCCCTCCACCGCCTGACGGCGGTCCCCCTCCCCCGCAAGCGGGAGAGGATTCCGGTGGCACCGCCGTGGACCGCACGGTCCTTCTCCCGCCTGCGGGGGAAGGTGCCCGGCAGGGCGGAAGGGGGGAGCCACAGGCGCTACGGGGTCCGGAGCCCCCTTTGACCCAGATCAACCACCCGGCTCCCCTCGCATGTGACAAGCACCTGTCTCACAGGGACTCTCGGAATGCTTGCGGACCAACCTACCCCTGAACGGATCGACGTCGAGCCGGTCAACTCACCGAAGCAGCGGCAGCCGCTTTATGCAGCGCGCAAGAAGATCTTCCCGCGCGCCGTCAGCGGCACGTTCAGGCGCTTCAAGTGGCTGATGATGCTGGTCACGCTGACCATCTACTACGTTACGCCCTGGATTCGCTGGGATCGCGGCCCCTACGCCCCAGACCAGGCCGTGCTTGTGGACCTGGAAGGGCGGCGGTTCTGCTTCTTTTTCATCGAGATCTGGCCGCAGGAATTCTACTACGTTGCCGGCATGCTGGTGATGGCGGGCATAGGGCTCTTCCTCGTTACCTCCACCGTCGGCCGCGCCTGGTGCGGCTATGCCTGTCCGCAGACGGTGTGGGTCGACCTGTTCCTTGCGGTCGAGCGGTTCATCGATGGCGATCGCAACGCCCAGATGAAGCTCGACGCCGCGCCGTGGACGGCCGAGAAGGCCATCAAGCGCGTCAGCAAGCACGCCATATGGCTCGCCATTGGCGTGCTGACGGGCGGCGCCTGGATCTTCTACTTCGCCGATGCACCCACACTCATCGTCGAAGTGATCACCCTGCAGGCGCCGCCCGTCGCCTATTTCACCATCGCCATCCTGACGGCAACGACCTACACCTTCGGCGGCCTGCTGCGAGAGCAGGTGTGCACCTACATGTGCCCGTGGCCGCGCATCCAGGGCGCCATGCTCGACGAGTATTCGCTCACCGTCACCTACGATGACTGGCGCGGCGAACCGCGAAACCGGCACCAGAAGAAGGCGATCGCCGAGGGCAAGCCGGCCGGCGACTGCGTCGACTGCAATGCGTGCGTCGCGGTGTGCCCGATGGGCATCGACATCCGCGACGGCCAGCAGCTCGAGTGCATCACCTGCGCGCTCTGCATCGATGCCTGCGACGACGTGATGACGCGCATCGGCAAGGATCGCGGGCTGATCTCATACACCACGCTCAACGACTACAACGCCAACATGGCGCTCGCCACCGGCAGCACCGGCGATGCCGGCACCATTCAGCCAAGCCGCATCCGGGATGCCGCCGGCAAGCTGGTCGACCGGATCAAGCACACCAACTGGCGCTCGATCGTGCGCCCGCGCACCATCGTCTATTTCGTTGGCTGGAGCGCCATCGGGCTGGCTCTCCTCACCGTGCTGGCGCTGCGCAGTCCGCTGCAGCTCAACGTGCTGCACGACCGCAACCCGCAGTTCGTGATGCTGAAGGATGGCACCGTCCGCAACGGCTACGAGGTGAAGATCCTCAACATGACGCCGACGCCGCGCATCATCGCCGTCACCATCGACGGCCTGCCCGGTGGCAGCATGTCGATGGTCGACAGCCGTGGGGCGACCTCGCAGGCCATCTCGGTGGAACTCGAGCCCGACAAGGTGCTGCCGCTCCGCCTTTACATCCACGCTGACCCGGCGCAGCTCGATGTCCCCAAGACCCGTTTCCAGATCACCGTCACCAGTATCGACGGCCTCACCGCCGTCTCCGACATCAACTTCGAAGCCCCGGAGAAAGCCAAATGACCGTCCGCGCCAACAAGGGTGAGTTCACCGGCAGGCACATGCTGTTCCTCACGGTGGGGTTCTTCGGCGTCATCTTCGCGGTGAACCTCGGGATGGCGGTGGTCGCATCGACCAGTTGGACCGGGCTGGTGGTGCAGAACTCCTATGTCGCGAGCCAGGAGTTCGAGGAGAAGCGCCTGGCCCACGAACAACAGATAGCCGCTGGCTGGCAGGCGCGCTTCGCCTACTCGCCCGGCATGGTATTGCTGACCGTGACCGATGGCGAGGGCAAGGCCGTCGACCTCGGGCCCGTCAGCCTGATGATCAACCGTCCGGTCGGGGGGCATGACGACCAGAAACTCACCCTCGCTGCTTCGGCCGATGGCAGCTACGCCGCCGCGGTGACGCTTGGCGCCGGGGTCTGGGAGATGCGGGCGGCAGCGAACACCAGCACCGGCCCGTTCGAGCTACGCGAGCGCTTCAAGGTCGACGGGACTACCCCATGACCTGCTGCGTGCCCACCGCCGAAACTGCAGAGCTCAGCCAGCAGGGTGGCATAGAGACCGATGACGAGGCGCTGCTGACGCTGAGCC
This sequence comes from Devosia equisanguinis, assembly GCA_945888565.1. GTDB lineage: Bacteria > Pseudomonadota > Alphaproteobacteria > Rhizobiales > Devosiaceae > Devosia_A > Devosia_A equisanguinis_A. The sequence continues at coordinate 14,307 of CAMDAL010000022.1, forward strand.
GCAAGCTCGGAGACGGCACGCGGCAGCTCGAATTCGCGGTGCCCGACGCGCACTGCGCCTCCTGCATCCGCTCGATCGAAACCGGGCTCGATGCGCTGCCGCAGGTGAAATCGGCGCGGGTGAACCTCTCGAAGCGCCGCGTCCGCGTCGTCTTCGATCCCGAACTGGGGCCGCCGAAGGCGCTTGCTGCCGCCATCCGCGTTTCGGGCTACCACACCTACGTGCTCGACCCATCGGTCGACGAGGACGGTGATCCCGGCCTCCGCGAACTGCTCAAGGCACTGGCCGTCGCCGGCTTCGCCGCCGGCAACATCATGCTGTTCTCGGTGTCGGTCTGGTCGGGCGCCAACGAAGCGACCCGCGACCTGTTCCACTGGATCTCGGCGGTGATCGCACTGCCCGCCATCGCCTATGCGGGGCAACCGTTCTTCCGCTCGGCCTGGCGCGCCGTCCGCGTCGGCCGCACCAACATGGACGTGCCGATCACCATCGGCGTCATCCTCGCCACAGCGCTCAGCCTCTACGAGACGATCAACTCGGGCCGGCACGCCTATTTCGATGCCTCGGCGACGCTGCTGTTCTTCCTCCTCGCCGGGCGCACGCTCGACTACCTGATGCGCGAGCGGGCCCGCAGCGCCATCACCAACCTCGCCCGCATCGCCCCGAGGGGGGCGACGCGGGTGCATGAGGATGGCCGCCGCGAGTACCTGCCGCTCAGGGAGATCGAGCCCGGCATGGTGCTGGAGCTGAGGGCCGGCGAGCGCGTGCCAGTCGACAGCGAAGTGACGAGCGAGAGCGCCAGCTTCGATACCTCGATCGTCAACGGCGAATCGGCACCGCGCGCCGTCCCGCCGGGCGAAGAGGTCATGGCCGGCGCCAACACCATCGGCGGCGTCGTGCAGGTGATCGCGGTCAAGCGCAGCGAGGACTCGCTCCTCGCCCGCATGGTGGCGCTGATGGAGGCAGCCGAAGGCGCCAAGACGAAGCGTCGCCGCATCGCTGACCGCGCCGCGGCGGTCTACGCCCCGATCGTCCACACCATCGCCATCCTGACCTTTCTCGGCTGGGGCGTTCTCACCGGCGACTGGCACAACGCCCTGCTGAACGCGGTGGCCGTGCTGATCATCACCTGCCCCTGCGCCCTGGCGCTGGCGGTCCCCATCGTCCACGTCGTCGCTGCCGGCAAGCTGTTCGAGGGCGGCGTGCTGATGAAGGATGGCGCGGCGCTCGAACGGGCCGCAGAGGCCGACAGCGTCGCCTTCGACAAGACCGGTACCCTTACCGTCGGCCGGCCGCGGCTCTTTTACTACGACGTCGAGGGCAGCGAAGCCGAGGCGATCGCCGCTGCCCTCGCCCGAGCCAGCACGCACCCCCTATCGCAGGCCCTCGTCCGCGCGCTCCACCCCGGCGATGTCGCGCTCACCAACCTGCGTGAGCAGCCCGGTCACGGCGTCGAGGCAACGATCGATGGCGCCCTCTGGCGGCTCGGCAGCCGCGCCTGGTGCGGCCTCGACGAAGGCGAAGGCGAAGGCGATGGCGATGGCGACACCACCGCCGTCTGGCTGAGCTGCGACGGCGCCGTCCGCGCCACCTTCCGCTTCGAGGACGAGGTCCGTGCCGACGCCCGCGAAGCCGTGCGGCAGATCGCTGCCCTCGGCCTGCCGGTCCGGCTGCTCTCGGGCGATGCGCCGCAGCCTGTCGCCAGCGTCGCCGCCAAGGTCGGCATCACCACCGCCCGCGCCCGGATGCTGCCGGAAGACAAAGTCGCCGATGTCGAGCACGGCCACACCATGATGGTCGGCGATGGCATCAACGACGCCCCGGCGCTGCGCGCCGCGCACGTCTCGATGGCGCCCTCCACTGCCGCCGATATCGGGCGCAGCGCGGCGGATTTCGTCTTCACCGGCGGTCAACTGGGGGCGGTCCCGCTGGTGATCGGCACGGCGCGGCGTGCGGCATCGATCGTCAACCAAAATCTGGTTCTGGCGATCGGCTACAACGCTGTTGCCGTGCCACTCGCCATTTCCGGCCACGTCACGCCGCTCGTCGCCGCCATCGCCATGAGTTCGTCGTCGATCCTTGTGGTGGCCAATGCGCTGCGCCTGCGCATTGGCAGAAGTTCGTGGCCTACGCGCACACAAACACTGCAGGAGGCGCACGCATGAGTGGTCTTTCGATCCTGATTCCGGTTGCCATCGGCCTCGGCCTGATTGCCCTCGCCACCTTCATGTGGACCCTGCGCTCGGGCCAGTACGAGGATCTCGAAGGCGCCAGCCAGCGCATCCTCGACGAGGATTCCGACCGGCCGGCATTTGACGCGCATCAAGGCAGCACGCGCCGATAGCCCTTACGCTTGGGGCAGATACAGGAGCCCGCCCCATGCTCGACGACCTCGTTCGCCGTTACTCAAAGCCCGTGCCGCGCTACACCAGTTACCCCACGGCGCCGCATTTCCATCCGGGCGTCGACCGCGTCACCTACGCCCAATGGCTCCGCTCGATCCCGCGTGACACGGCGCTATCCCTCTATATCCACATCCCTTTTTGCGACCGGCTATGCTGGTTCTGCGGCTGCCACACCAAGCAGGTGCTGCGCTACGACCCGATCGCCGCCTACATCCCCGTGGTGATGCGCGAGATCGAGACGGTGGCGAAGCTGCTCGACGGCCAGGGCCGCGTCACGGCCCTCCACCTCGGCGGCGGCTCCCCCTCGATGCTGCGCGGCGGCGACCTCGCCGCCCTCGCGAACCTGATCCGCAGCCGCTTCACCATCGCCGATCGCTTTGAATTCTCTGTCGAAATCGACCCCAATGACATGGTGTCCGAGCGCTACGACGACCTCGCCGAAGCCGGCGTCAGCCGCGTCAGCATCGGCGTGCAGGACTTCGACCCAAAGGTGCAGGCGGCCATCAACCGGCTGCAGAGCTTCGAGCAGACCGCCGCGGTGGTCGAGGGGATGCGGGCCCGCGGCGTCGGGTCGGTCAACCTCGACGTGCTCTACGGCCTGCCGCACCAGACGCTCGAGGGGCTGGAGCGCACCGTGGCCCAGACCCTGTCGCTTCGCCCCGATCGCCTGGCGCTGTTCGGCTACGCCCATGTTCCGTGGATGAAGGCGCACCAGCGCATGATCCCCGAGGCGGCGCTGCCCGGCGTGGTCGAGCGGTTCGCCCAATCCGCCATGGCGGCGGAGCGTATCCGCGGGGCGGGCTACGAGGCGATCGGCATCGACCACTTCGCGTTGCCCACCGACACGCTCGCCCAGTCGGCGCGCGGGCACCAGCTGCACCGCAATTTCCAGGGCTACACCACCGATGCCGCGCCGGCGCTGATCGGCTTCGGCGCCTCTTCCATCGGCTCGCTGCCGCAGGGGTATGTGCAGAACCAGGTCGCGACCGGCGAATACACGCGCCAGGTCAACGAGCACGGCCTCGCTATCGGGCGGGGCGTTGCCCTCACCCCCGAGGATCGGATGCGCCGCTGGGTGATCGAGCGGCTGATGTGCGACTTCGCCGTGCCGCTCGAGGAACTGATGCGCCGGTTCGGCCCGCCGGCCGAAGCCGTGGCCGCCGAAATGCTCGGCGTGGCCTTCGAGGACAGCGACGGGCTGGTGGATTTCGACGGGGATTGCTTCGCGATGACCGAAAAGGGCCGGCCCTTTGTCCGGTCGATCGCGGCGGCGTTCGACAGCTATCTCGGGGCGGGAAAGGCCCGTCACTCGCTCGCCGTATGACGGCTGCGGGACACCCTAGGTAAACCCCCTAAGACTCTGACCCGAATTTCGGAATGTCGGCCGAGCGCGCAACCTGACCTCACATGCGAAGAGGTTCATTGATGCACATTCAGTCGACATTCCGCGCTGCTGTCCCCGCTGCTACCCCGTGCGCCGGGGCCCCCGATCTGCTGGCTGCGATGCAGCCCGCCGCCGTCACGTTCTACCCCGAAGGCGCTGTCATCTACGCGCAGGGCGACAAGGCCGGCCCTCTCTATTTCGTCGAGTTCGGCACCGTCCGCATCTGCCGCATGTCGGCCGATGGACGGCGGCAGATCACCACTTTCCACGTCGCGGGCGAAGTATTCGGCTTCGAGGCCACCGACGAGCACGATTTCTACGCGGAGAGCGTCGATGGCGCCGGCGTCCGGGTGCTGCGCAGCACCAGCGGGACGCAGCCGACCGGCAGCCTGCTGCTGCTCGCCGTCCGCAGCCTCGCCCGCACCCAGAACCACCTGATGGTGCTGGGTCGGCGCAATGCGAACGAGCGCATGGCCGCGCTGCTGCTCGACCTGAACGAGCGCCAGGGCGGAGGCGCCGTCGTCCACCTGCCGATGCAGCGCAACGACATCGCCGACTATCTCGGCATTACCTTCGAGACCGTGTCGCGCATCCTGCGCTGCCTCAAGGACCAGCGCATCGTGAAACTGCACGCCGTCAACGAGATCGAGATCCTCGATCACGAGGCGCTGGCAGACATGTGCGCGTAATCAGCGGGCTTGATGTGCGTCAAATCATCCCGCGTGAAGCTGGCGAGGATGGCCGGATGGC
>CAMDAL010000023.1 GCA_945888565.1 Devosia equisanguinis
GAGCTGGGACAAGCGCTACATCACGCTCGCCCCGGTCGCGACGCTGCTCGGCCTCGCCTTCCATCTGCACGATCCAGAGCACCTGATTGGCGAAGTCGACAGCATCGGCATCACGCTGGCGCTGGTGCCGGCCAAACTGAAGGGCGTGAAGATCGGCCGCCGCCACTTCCCGTCGCGCTCGGCATTCATGAACGGCCCGACGCAGGGCCGTAATGTCTTCATCCCGATGGATTTCCTGATCGGCGGAACGCAGTACGCGGGGCAGGGCTGGCGCATGCTGATGGAGTGCCTGTCGACCGGTCGCGCCATCTCGCTGCCGGCCATCGGTACCGTGTCGATCAAGCACGCGCTGCGCGTCACCTCTGCCTATGCCCGCATCCGCCGCCAGTTCGGCATCCCGGTGGGCAATATGGAAGGCGTCGCCGAGCCGCTGAGCCGGATGGTGCGCCACGCCTATACCTACGAGGCCGCCCGGGCGCTCACTGCCTCGATGGTCGACGAGGGGCAGCGCCCGTCGGTGCTGTCGGCGCTGCTGAAATACCGCACCACCGACGCCATGCGCGAAACGGTCAACGACGCCATGGACATTCACGGCGGCCGCGCCGTGCAGGACGGGCCGTCGAACTACCTGTTCTCGGGTTACATGGCGGTGCCGGTGGCAATCACCGTCGAGGGCGCCAACATCCTCACGCGGACCCTCATCACCTTCGCCCAGGGTGCGCTGCGGGCCCACCCGTATCTCTACAAGGAGATCGAGGCGGCGCAGAATACCGACCGGCGCGCCGGCGTCGAAGCGTTCGATACCGCCTTCTGCGGCCATATCAGCTTCATGCTACGCAACATGACCGGCAGCTTCCTTCACGCTGTCAGCCTCGGCCGATTCGCCTCGACCCCGGTCAGCCACGAGATGTCCCGCTGGTACCGGCAACTGTCGCGCTACACGCAGAGCTTCGCACTGGTCGGTGACTGGACCGTGGCCTTCCTCGGCGGCGACCTGAAGCGGAAGCAGAGCCTGTCTGGTCGAATGGCCGACATCCTCTCCGACCTCTACCTGCTCTCCGCTACCCTCAAGCGCTACGAGGATGACGGCCGCCTCGAAGCCGACCGGCCGGTGGTCGACGCGATTGCCCGCGACCGCATCTTCGCCATCGAACAGAACTTTGCCGCAGTGTTCGCCAACTTCCCCAACCCCGTGCTGCGGAACCTGATGCGCGTGCTGGTGTTCCCGTTGGGACGGCACGCCAAGCCCGCCTCCGATCGCGCCACCTTCCGGCTTGCCCGGGCGGCGATGGTGCCGGGCGAGTTCCGCGACCGGCTCACAAGGGGGGTCTACGTATCGACGGACCCCAAGGACATCACGGGCGTTCTGGAAGACACATTGCTGAAGGTCATCGGGGCCGAGGAGATCGAGAAGAAGTTCATCCGCGCCACCAAGAAGGGCACGATCGACCGCCGGCTCGACCGCGACGCCATCACCGATGCCGTTGATGCGGGCGTGCTCACCGAGTCGGAAGCCGCAACGCTCCGCCTCGCCGACCAGGCCACTGATCGGGCCATCCGTGTCGACGACTTCGACCCCGACGAACTCGGGTCCAGGCAGTTGAAGCGCGAGCGCCCCGCGCTCGGCGCGGCCGCCGAATAACACAGGAGAGACCTACATGGCCAACACCTTGCCGCATCTCAAGCACTGGACCTTCACCGTCGATTTCGAGGGCCTCGGCTGGCTCACCATCGACACCCCGAAATCTCCGGTCAACACGCTCAGCCGTGAGTCGATCGCCGAGCTTGAAACCATCGTGACGGCCATCGAGGGCATGATCCCCGGCGGCGCGCTCAAGGGCGTCATCCTGCTTTCGGCCAAGGATTCCGGCTTCATCGCCGGGGCCGACGTCACCGAGTTCGACGACATGGCCGATCCCGGCGTGCTGACTGGTGCGCTCAACCGCGCGCACCAGCTGTTCGACAGGATCGAGGCGCTGAAGGTGCCGGTCGTTGCCGGCATCCATGGTTTCTGCCTTGGCGGCGGGCTCGAGCTGGCGCTCGCCTGCCGCTATCGCATTGCCGTCAACGACGATGCCAACCGCATCGGCTTCCCCGAGGTCAACCTCGGGATCTTCCCCGGCTTCGGCGGCACTGGCCGCAGCATCCGGCAGGCTGGCCCGGTCGATGCGATGCAGATCATGCTCACGGGCAAGATGCTGCGAGCAAAGCAGGCGCGCGGCCTCGGGCTCGTCGACAAGCTGGTCCGCCATCGCGACAACCTGCGCTGGGAGGCTCGCAAGGCCGTCTTTCAGTCCCGCAGCAGCGATGGAGCGCCGTTCATCAAGCGCGCCGTGGCCATGGTACCGCCCGTCCGCAGGTACGTCGCCGACCAGATGCGCGCCGAGGCCCGGAAAAAGGCCAGCCCGGATCACTTTCCGGCGCCCTACGCGCTCATCGACCTGTTCGAGGAACACGGCGACGACTGGCGCAGGATGAAGCAGGGCGAGATCGCGCGGTTCGTTCCCCTGATGGCCTCGCCCACCGCCGCCAACCTGCGCCGGGTGTTCTTCCTGTCGGAATCGCTGAAGAAGCAGGGCATGCGCGGCGCGGAGAAGCCGGTGTTCCGTCGAGTCCATGTCGTCGGTGCCGGCGTCATGGGCGGTGACATCGCCGCGTGGTGCGCGCTGCGCGGCATGGGCGTCACCCTGCAGGATCTCGACATGGACCGGATCAAGCCGGCCCTCGACCGCGCCCGGTCACTGTTCAAGAAGCGGCTCAGGTCGAAGACGGAAATCGACAGCGCCATCGCCCGGCTCGAGGCCGACGTCGCCGGCAAGGGGATTGCGCGCGCCGACGTGATCATCGAGGCCGTGGTCGAACGGCTCGACATCAAGCAGAAGGTGTTTGCGGACGCCGAGGCGCGGGCCAGGCCCGGCGCCATCCTCGCCAGCAATACGAGCTCGATCGAACTTGAACGCATCGCCGAGGGGCTGAAGAACCCCAGCCGCCTGATCGGCCTCCACTTCTTCAACCCGGTAGCCCAACTGCCGCTGGTCGAAGTGATCCGGAGCAAGTTCAACGCCGATCTCGACATTGCAGGCGGCGCCAGCTTCGCGCTCGCCATCGGCAAGTCGCCAGTGGTGGTGAAGTCTGCCCCCGGCTTCCTCGTCAACCGCGTCCTGATGCCCTACATGCTCGCCGCCGTGCAGCGAGTGGAAGCTGGCGCCAGCAAGGAACAGATCGACGCCGCGGCGGTGGCCTTCGGCATGCCGATGGGTCCCATCGAACTGATGGATACGGTCGGGCTCGATGTCGGCAAGTCCGTCGCCGAGGAACTCGGCAGCCCGGTGCCCGAAGGCAGCCAGTTCGCCCGGCTGATCGCCGAGAAAAAGCTCGGCCGCAAGACCGGGCAGGGCTTCTACACCTGGGCCGACGGCAAGGCGGTTAAGGGCGAGGTTCCGCCGCACCCTGATCTCGCCGCCCTCGGCCGCGAACTGATCCAGCCGCTGGTCGACACCACCGAGATCGTCGTCGGCGAAGGCATCGTCGCCTCGGCCGACCTCGCTGATATCGGCGTCATTTTTGGCACCGGGTTCGCGCCGTTCCTCGGCGGCCCGATGAAAGCGCGCAAGGACGGGAGGGCCTGATGGCTGAACTTCGCAAGGTCGCCATTGTCGGTTCGGCCCGCATCCCCTTCACCCGCGCCTATACGGGCTATGCCAACGAGAGCAACCTTACGATGCTCGGCGCAGCTCTCGCCGGACTGGCAGAAAAATGTGGCCTACGCGGCGAAACAATAGGCGAAGTCATGGCCGGGGCGGTGCTCAGCCACAGCCGCGACTTCAACCTCAGCCGCGAAGCCGCTCTCGATGCCGGGCTGTCCCCGCGCACGCCGGGCACCAATATCCAGATCGCCTGCGGTACCTCGCTCCAGGCGGCGCTGATCCTCGGCGCCAAGATCGCCACCGGCGAAATCGACAGTGGCATCGCCGCCGGCACAGACACGGTCTCCGATGCCCCCATCGTCTTCGGCGACAAGTTCCGGCACCGTCTCAGCGCCCTCAACCGGGCGAAGACGGTCGGTGCAAAGGCCGCCGCCTTGAAGGGCTTCAACCTCGGCGAGGTGACCCCGGTCGCGCCCTCCACGCAGGAGCAGCGCACCGGCCTCTCCATGGGCCAGCACTGCGAACTGATGGCGCGCCAGTGGGGCATCACCCGCGAAGAACAGGACGAACTGGCGTTCAAGTCGCACCTCAACGCCGCCCGTGCCTACGACGAGGGTTTCCACGACGACCTCGTCGTCCCCTTCGCCGGAGTGCTGCGCGACAACAATGTCCGCCCGGACACCAGCCTCGAGAAGATGGCGACGATGAAGCCCGCCTTCGACAAGGATAGCGGCAAGGGCACGCTCACCGCTGCCAACTCCACGCCGCTCACCGACGGCGCCGCGGCGGTGCTGCTCGCGTCCGAGGATTGGGCGAAGGCGCGGGGCCTGCCCATCCTCGCCTACCTGACGGTGGGGCAGGTCGCCGCCAACGACTTCGCCCATGGCGAGGGCCTGCTGATGGCGCCCACCATCGCGGTCAGCGAAATGCTCCGCCGCTCCAATCTGACCTTCGCGGACATCGACCTGTTCGAACTGCACGAGGCCTTCGCCGCCCAGGTGCTCTGCACCCTCAAGGCCTGGCGCGACCCCGACTACAACCGCACCGTCCTCGGGCGGGAGACGCCACTCGGCGGGATCGACCCGACGAAGATCAACGTCAGGGGCTCCAGCCTCGCCTACGGCCACCCCTTCGCCGCCACCGGCGCCCGCATCCTCGGCCTCACCGCCAAGCTGCTGCAGACCGAGCAGAAGCAACGTGCCCTGATCTCCGTCTGCACCGCCGGCGGCATGGGCGTCGCGGCACTGGTCGAGCGGGCGGCGTGACAAGCCCGAGCATCGGCGGTACATTGTCTCCTGCACGGAGTATGCGATGAGCGAAGACAAGAAGCTCGACCCGATCGTGTCTGAGTTTGAGACTGAGGCTCAGGCCGAGGCCTATGATCGTTGGTTCCGCACCAAGATTCAGGCGGCGATCGACAATCCGGGCAAGTTGATTCCGCACGACGAGGCGATGGCCCGTGTGCGTGACACAATCCGCCGCGTGGCCAAGAAGTCGGCGTGATGCTGCCAATCGTCTGGAGCGAAGTTGCTCTCAACGACTTGGATGAAATCGCCGCATTCATAGCTCAGCACGACTTCAGCGCTGCGATGCGTTTGCAAGATCGGATCGAAGACGCGGTCAAGCCGACGGCCACCTACCCGTACATGTTCAGGACGGGCCGGCTCGCGGGCACGCGCGAGATCGTGGCGCATCCTAACTATATCGTGGTCTACCGGGTTCTTGCGGACATGATCCTGGTCACTGGCGTTGTCCACGCCCGCCAGCAATATCCCTGACACCCCGGCGTTCTCTCGGCGTTTCCAAACCGGTTGACGCATACGTCAATCCGACTTGTCAGTGTTTCCGCCTTGCCATAGGGTCCGTACCCAATCCGGCGGTTTAGACCAGTCCGGCCAAGAATAAGGGCACCACGTTCTCGAAACCTGGGCCTGTCAGGGAATGTCTTTCACGGAGATGGGACAACAATGAAAAAGCAAAACCTTATCGCGACCTTCGGGCTCGCCGCTCTGCTGGCGTCGTCGGCGTTGAGCACCGGCGCGCTCGCCGCCCAGGTCCCCGAGGGCACCACGCTCGCCGCCGAGCAGGTGTTCAAGTATCGCGTGCTCGACAACATCAACGCCCTCGACCCGCAGATCGTCGAGGATGTGGATACCTCCTCCGTTGTCCGCAGCCTGTTCGAAGGCCTCTATAACAGCGGCGCCGACGGCAACCCGGTTCCGGGCGTCGCCGAGAGCCACACTGTCAATGCCGATAACACTGTTTACACCTTCAAGCTTCGCGACACGGCCAAGTGGTCGAATGGCGACCCGGTCACCGCAGGCGATTTCGTCTACGCCTGGCAGCGTGCCGTCGATCCCGCGACCGCCTCGAACTATGCCTACTTCGTCGGCCTCGTCGGCGTGGTGAATGCCGATGACATCGTCGCCGGCACCAAGAAGCCCGAAGAACTGGGCGTCAAGGCCATCGACGACAAGACCCTGGAAGTCACGCTGAGCTTCTCGAGCCCCTGGTTCGTCCGCAGCCTGTCGCATGCCACCCTGTTCCCAGCCCCGAAGGCCGTGGTGGAGCAGTTCGGCATCGAGTGGACCAAGCCCGAGAACATCGTCGGCAACGGCGCGTACGTGCTGACCGAAAACACCCCCGGTGAGCGCGTCGTCGCCAAGCGCAACCCGAACTATTGGGACAACGAGCACACCGTCATCGAAGAGGTGCAGTGGCTCACCATCAACGACGAGAACCAGGGCCTGACCCGCTGGCGCGCTGGCGAAGTCGACCAGACCGACGTTCCTGCCGGCCAGTATCCGGCGCTCAAGGCCGAACTCCCCGACAACACCTACTCGGTGCCGCAGTTCTGCACCTACTACTTCAGCGTCAACATGACGGACAAGCAGGCCAACGAAGGTCTGAAGGACGTCCGGGTCCGCGAAGCGCTGAACCTCGCCATCGACCGCGACGTGATCGTCAACGGCGTGCTGCAGGGCGGCCAGACCCCGGCCTTCTCCTTCGCCCACCCGCTGACCGCCGGCTACACCATGCCGGAAATCCCGGCCTCCACCATGACCCAGGCCGATCGTGACGCCAAGGCCGTCGCGCTGATGACCGAGGCCGGCTACGGCAAGGACAAGCCGCTGACCATCAACTACATCTACAACACCTCCGAGTCGCATAAGAAGATCGCCACGGTGGTCAGCCAGATGTGGAAGGAAAAGCTCGGCGTGAACATGTCGCTGGCCGACATGGAGTTCCAGACCCTTCTCGATACCCGTCACTCCAAGACCTACGAGCTGGCGCGCAACGCCTGGTGTGGCGACTACAACGAGGCCTCCACGTTCATCTCGCTGCACGACTCCAAGTCCGAGCAGAACGACCAAGGCTACGCCAATGCCGACGTCGACAAGTGGCTCGGCGAGGCCAAGCTCGCTTCCGACCCGAACCCGCTCTACGCGCAGGTCGAGCAGCAGGCGGCGGTCGATGTGCCGATCATGCCGATCTACTTCTACGCCAAGGTGTTCATGCAGTCCTCGAACGTGAAGGGCTGGCCCTTCAACGACGTCGAGCAGAACTGGTACGCCAAGGACATGTACAAGGTCGCTGAGTAAGCTCGGTCACCGGCGCTCCGCCCACAGGCGGGGCGCCCCTTTCCTGCGCCCGGCACTGCCGGCCGGACACCATCCATGATCGCATTCATCCTCCGCCGCCTCGCCGTGGCGATTCCGACCTTGCTGGTCCTCATCGTCATTTCCTTCATCCTGATGAAGGTGGCGCCGGGTAATCCGTTCGCCGGCGAAAAGAGCGTGCCGCAGGCCGTGCTCGACAACATCTTTGCCCGCTACGGCCTGGACAAACCGGCCTGGCAGCAGCTGGTGGAATACGTCTACAATGTCGTCTTCCGCTTCGATTTCGGGCCGTCGTTCCAGTATCGCGACCGCACCGTCAACGACATCATCGCGCAGGGCTTCCCGGTCACCTTCACCTATGGCGCGTGGGCGTTCCTCGCCGCCAGCCTCATCGGCATCGCGCTCGGCGTGGTTGCGGCAGTGAAGCAGAACAGCTGGCTCGATTACCTCGCCGTCGGGTTCACCATCGGCGCGCAGGTGGTGCCGAACTTCGTCATGGCGCCGATCCTGGTGCTGGTGTTCACGCTGTGGCTTGGCTGGTTGCCGGGCGGTGGCTGGAACGGCGGGCACTGGTCCAATGTCGTGCTGCCGGTGGTCGCGCTCGCCACCAGCTACCTCGCCAACATCGCGCGCATCACGCGCTCGTCGATGCTCGAGGTGCTGAACTCCAACTACATCCGCACGGCCCGTGCCAAGGGGCTGCCGAGCCATCAGGTCATCATCAAGCACGCGCTGCGTCCGGCACTGTTGCCGGTGATCTCCTATCTCGGTCCGGTCTTCGTCGGCATGGTCACCGGCTCGGTGGTCATCGACCTCTACTTCTCCACCGGCGGCATCGGCCAGGCCTTCGTCAACAGCGCCCTGAACCGGGATTATTCCACCATCCTCGGGATCACCATCCTGCTCGGGGCCCTCACCATTACAGCCAATCTCGTGGTCGACATCCTCTATGCGTGGATCGACCCGAAGATCAAACTCTAGCGGGAGGCACCATCATGCTTGCTGATCGTCGCCATATCGCCGCCCAGGGCCTGGCCAAGGGCACTGCCGAACCCGCGAAAGGCCGCAGCCTCTGGATGGATGCGGCCCGCCGCTTCCGCCGCAACACCGCCGCCTTCACCAGCCTGATCGTCCTGCTGACCGTCGTCGCCTTCACCATCGTCGGCCCGTTTGTCGCCCGCTGGTCGATCGAAACCATCGACTGGTCGGTGATGGGCGCCGTGCTGACCAAGGGCATGCCGTCGATCGAGACCGGGCACTATTTCGGCACCGACGAGGTCGGTCGCGACCTCTATTCGCGCGTCATCCAGGGCACGCAGGTGTCGCTGATGGTCGGCATGGTCGGTTCCGGCATCGCCGTCATCGTCGGCACGCTCTATGGCGCAACCGCCGGCTATTTCGGCGGACGGATCGACAGCGTGATGATGCGCCTCGTCGATATCCTCTACTCCATCCCCTACATGTTCATCCTGATCCTGCTGCTGATCATCTTCGGCCGCTCGTTCATCATGCTGTTCGTCGGCATCGGGCTGATTTCATGGCTGGGCATGGCGCGCGTGGTGCGCGGCCAGACCATGGCGCTCAAGCATCGCGAGTTCGTCGAAGCCGCTGTCGCGACCGGGTCGAAGCCTGCGGCGGTGATCCTCCGGCACATCGTGCCCAACCTGCTCGGCATCGTGGTGGTTTACGCCACGCTGCTGGTGCCGGAGATGATCCTGCTCGAATCCTTCATCTCGTTCCTCGGCCTCGGCGTGCAGGAGCCGAACACGTCACTTGGCGCGCTGATCAGCGAGGGCGCGCAGACCATGCAATACGGCACGATCTGGCAGCTGGCCTTCCCGCTCTTCTTCTTCGTGGTGATCCTGTTCACCTTCTTCTTCGTGGGCGACGGGCTGCGCGACGCCCTCGACCCCAAGGATCGCTGATGCCAGTCCTTACCGTTTCCGACCTGAATGTCCGCTTCGCGCTGCACCAGTCCGAGGTCACCGCCGTCTCCGACCTGAGCTTTTCGCTCGAGCCCGGCGAGACCCTTGCCGTTGTTGGCGAGAGCGGCTCGGGCAAGAGCCAGGCCTTCCTGTCGCTGATGGGGCTGGTGGCGAAGAACGCCAGCGTCTCCGGCCGCGCCATGCTCGGCGACGTCGACCTGCTGGCCCTCGGGCACTCCGACCTGAACCGCTATCGCGGCAAGGACATCGCGATGATCTTCCAGGATCCGATGACCTCGCTGAACCCCAGCCTGAGGGTCAAGGCGCAACTGGCCGAGGTGCTGGTGCGGCATCAGGGCTACACGCCCGAGCAGGCCATTCGCGCCGCCATCGAGATGCTGGAACGCGTCGGCATCCCCGAGCCGGTGAAACGCGCCAATGCCTATCCGCACGAGCTGTCGGGCGGCATGCGGCAGCGAGTCATGATCGCCATGGCGCTGCTCTGCAAGCCCAAGGTGCTGATCGCCGACGAGCCGACCACGGCGCTCGACGTCACGGTCCAGGCGCAGATGCTCGACCTGTTCAAGAACCTCACCACCGAACTGGGCACCGCGCTCGTCCTCATAACCCATGATCTGGGGGTCGTCGCCGGCATCGCCGACCGCATGATGGTGATGTATGGCGGCCGCTGCGTCGAGAAGGGTCCGACCGACGCCCTGTTCTACGATCCGCGCCACCCGTACACGCTGGGGCTGCTGCACTCGACGCCGCATGTCGCGAAGCGCGCCAAACGGCTCGATCCGATCCAGGGCCTGCCGCCCAGTCTTGAGCACCTGCCGCAGGGCTGTGCCTTCCACCCACGTTGTGCCTTCCGGCTCGAGCGCTGCTTCGCCGAGCGGCCGCCGCTGGCGCCGGTCGAGGCCGCCCATGAAAAGGCGTGCTGGTACCAGGGCGATCTGAACTACGAGGAGGTCGCGTGATGCAGGCTCCAGCCAATGACACCCGGGCCGAAGACCTGATCCGGGTCGAGAACCTCTCCAAGTATTTCTCGATCAGCGCCGGCATGTTCGCCAAGCCGCTGCAGTTGAAGGCGCTGCAGGACATCTCGTTCACCGTGAAGCGGGGCGAAACGCTCGGCATCGTCGGCGAGTCCGGTTGCGGCAAGTCCACGCTCGGCCGCTGCATCCTGCAACTGCTGTCGCCCGACCAGGGCCGCGTCATGTGGCTGGGGCAGGATATTGCGGCGCTGCCCGCCGAGGAGATGCGCAAGCACCGCAGGGACCTGCAGATCATCTTCCAGGATCCGCTGGCTTCGCTCAACCCGCGCATGACGGTGGGCGAGATCATCGCCGACCCGCTGCGCTCGCTGATGCCGGAACTGAAGGCAAAGGAGCGGCGCGATCGCGTCATCCGCACCATGGAGGCGGTCGGCCTGCTGCCCGAGATGATCAACCGCTACCCGCACGAGTTCTCGGGCGGGCAGGCGCAGCGCATCGGTATCGCGCGGGCGCTGATCACCGAGCCCAAGCTCATCGTCTGCGACGAGCCGGTTTCCGCCCTCGACGTGTCGATCCAGGCGCAGATCCTGAACCTGCTCGCCGACCTCAAGGACCAGTTCGGGCTGACGCTGATCTTCATCTCGCACAACCTGAGCGTCGTGCGGCATGTCTCAGACCGCATCATGGTGCTGTATCTCGGCCGCATCGTCGAACTCGCCAGTGGCGATGACCTGTACGATCAGCCCAGGCACCCCTATACGCGGGCGCTGCTGACCGCCGTGCCCATCCCCGACCCGAAGCTTGCGCGGCAGCGCAGCATCGACGGCCTCGTCGGTGAAATCCCGTCGCCGATCAACCCACCGTCCGGCTGCACCTTCCGCACCCGCTGCCGCTACGCGCTGCCGATCTGCGCCCAGCAGCGACCGCCGCTGGAGGATACCGGCACGCGCACGGTCGCCTGTCACCGCTGGCAGGAGCTGGAATTGCAGGCAGGGGCCTGAGAGATGCGGTTGCAACTGCAGCGTGCGCCTCACAATGTCTAGGACGCCACGTCCTTTGCCGGATCAGGCCCGCCCCGCCGGTCGCCGCCCTTGAACTCGGCCTTGCGGCGACGGCGGTCCGGGCCCTGGTAGCCACCGCCTTCGACGAACTCGCGCGGCGCGCCAAAGATCGAGTTTAGTCGCGATTCCACGTGCACCGCCGCGAACGGCTTGCGCAGGAATTCTGTCACGCCGGCATCGCGTGCTGCGAGGATGCGTGAGGCCTCCGGTGCGGACGACATCATCACCACTGGCGTCGTCCGGTTCAGGTTCCCCTCGTTGGCGCGCAGGGCCCGGATAAGCTCGACGCTGTCGGTGGGACCGAGTTCGTCATCGAGCAGGATGACCCCGAAGCTTCGGGTGCTCAGCGCGCCGAGCGCAGCCTGCGAATTCTGCACTTCCTCCACTGCGTGCACCTTCAGGTGACGCAGCATCTGGCCAATCAGTGACCCCATGTGCTGGTTGGGATCGCAGACAAGGACGTCGAGCTTGGCAAAGCTTTGCTTCTGCATGGGAAAATGGCCGGTGTGGAGGCGTGCTTTTGTGCGGGCGATCTTCGCCTGTGGAGCTTGCTGGCCGGTTAACCGGGCTGCCGCAACAGCCTGTCGTCGCGCCCTTGCGGCAGGCGGGACAATGGCCAATTTCCCTTTGACAGCCTCGGTCTTTCCCTTTAGTGACAGGGCCAATTCGAGGGCGCGGCGCGCCTGTTTTTGTTTCGACCGAGGTCCCAATGAAGGTTGCAAATTCGCTCAAGGCTCTGATGGGTCGCCATCGTGCCAACAAGCTCGTCCGCCGCCGCGGCCGTGTCTACATCATCAACAAGGTCGACAAGCGCTACAAGGCTCGCCAGGGCTGAGCCCGGCAGCAGCGCCGATCATGTTTCAAGGCCCGCCTCGGCGGGCCTTTGCTTTTGTGCTCGCCGTGCCATCGCCCGGAGCCGACGGGCGAACCGTCGGCTCCCGATGTGATGCGACGCGTCCGATCAGGCTTCCCCGGCGAACGAGGCGATGATCCGCAGCCACGAGCGGATCCCCTTGTGGAAGCTCGACAGGTTGTACTTCTCGTTGGGCGAGTGGATGCGGTCGTCGTCGAGCGCGAAGCCGATAAGCAGGGTGTCGAGCCCCAGGATGCGCTTGAACTCGCCCGCCACCGGGATCGAGCCGCCCGAGCCGATCAGCGCCGTCTCGTTACCCCATTCCTGCTGCAGCGCCTTTGCCGCCTTGGCGACGAACGGGCCGTCGCTGGGCACGGTCACTGCCGGGCTGCCGCCATGGCCGTGGAAGGTCACGGTCGCGTCAGGGGGCAGGCGGTCGGTGACATGCTTGCGGAAGGCAGCGCGGATCTTGTCCGGGTCCATCTCGGAGACCAGCCGGAAGCTGATCTTGGCGCTGGCCTTGGCCGGGATCACTGTCTTGAAGCCATCGCCGGTATAGCCGCCGATGATGCCATTGATCTCGCAGGTCGGCCGGGCGCGCGTCTGCTCGAGCACGCTGCGGCCCTGTTCGCCGGCCGAGGTGGTGAGCCCGGCGCCGGCCATGAACGCCTTCTCGTCGAAGGGCAGCCGCTGCCACAGCGCCGCCACGTCGGAGGGCAGCTCCTTGACGTCGTCGTAGAAGCCCTCGATCGCCACGCTGCCATCGGAGTTGCGCAGTGAGGCGATGATCTCGCTCAGCACCTGGATCGGGTTGCGGGCCGCGTTGCCGAACATGCCCGAGTGCAGGTCATGGCTGGCGCAGGTGATCTCGATCTCCTCGGCCACCATGCCACGCAGCATGGTGACGATCGACGGGGTAGTGGGATTCCACAGGTCGGTGTCGCAGACCAGCGCCACCTCGGCCACGCCGAGCTCGTCCTTCGCGCCCTCAAGGAACGGGCGGAGGCTCTTGCTCCCCGATTCCTCCTCGCCCTCGAAGAACAGCGTCACCTTCAGCGGCAGCGCGCCATTGACGGCCTTCCAGGCCCGGCAGGCTTCGACGAAGGTCAGCAGCTGCCCCTTGTCGTCCGAAGTGCCGCGCCCGACGATATGCGTCTCGCCATTGGCCTGCTTGACCAGCTGCGGCTCGAACGGATCGGAGTGCCACAGGTTCAGCGGATCTACCGGCTGCACGTCGTAGTGGGCGTAGAACAGCACATGCGGGCCATCGGCCGTCGTATCGTGCGCCACCACCATCGGGTGGCCGATCGTGTCGCGCACCGAGGCGTCAAAGCCGAGCTGGTTGAGGTCGGCGCTCAGCAGTTCCGCCGCCTTGCGGACGTCGCCGGCATAGGCCGGATCGGTCGAGATCGACTTGATCCGCACCAGCGCCTTCAGCCGCTCGAGGCTCTCCTCGATATGGGCATCGGCATGGGCGAGAGCGGCATCGAGCTTGGACATGGTCAGTTCCATTTGGGCAAAAGCAAGTGGCCGGGACATTGTCCCGGCCACGCAAAGGTTTCAACTGCTAAGGCACGCCTTACGACGAGCCGGCGCCGTCCTGCCGCACGAAGGCGATGCGCAGCATGTTGGTCGCGCCCGGCGTTCCCAGGGGAATGCCCGCGGTGATGGCGATACGGTCGCCCGGCCGGGCCAGACCTTCCTGGTACGCAATGACACAGGCGCGATCGACCATGTCCTCGAGGCTCACGGCGTCGGCGCTCTCCACGCAGTGCACACCCCACACGACGCTCAACCGGCGCACGGTGCGCAGGTTGGGCGACAGGGCGAGGATCGGCTTGCTTGGCCGCTCGCGCGCAGCGCGGACAGCGGTCGAGCCCGACGAGGTGTAGGTGACGATCGACGCGAGATCGAGCGTCTCGGCCACTTGCCGGGTCGCCGCCGAAATGGCGTCGGCCGCCGTTGCTTCAGGCTCGGCCGCCTGGGCGCGGATGATGCCGCGGTAGTTGGGGTCGGTCTCGACCGCCATCGCCACCTTGTTCATCATCGAGACGGCTTCGACCGGGTACTGGCCGGAGGCGCTTTCGGCCGACAGCATCACCGCGTCGGCGCCCTCGAACACGGCGATCGACACGTCCGACACTTCGGCACGAGTCGGCACCGGCGAGGTGATCATCGATTCCAGCATTTGGGTCGCCACCACCACCGGCTTGCCGAAGCGGCGGGCGATACGGATCATGCGCTTCTGCAGGCCGGGGACCTGCTCGAGGGGCATTTCGACGCCGAGATCGCCGCGGGCGATCATGAAGGCGTCGCACAGCTTGATGATCTCTTCGAGCCGCTCGACAGCCTGCGGCTTCTCGATCTTGGCCATCACGCCGGCACGGCCCTGCACGATCTTGCGGACATCGATGATGTCTTCGGGCCGCTGCACGAAGCTCAGCGCGATCCAGTCGGCCTCGTTCTCGAGTGCCTTCAGCAGGTCGGCGTGATCCTTCTCGGTCAGCGCGCCCATCGGCAGCAGCGTGTCGGGCAGGCTGACACCCTTCTTGTCCGAGAGCTTGCCACCGTAGATCACTTCGGTCTCGATTGAGCCGCCACCGACACGGGTGGCCTTGAGCTGCAGCTTGCCGTCGTCGAGCAGCAGGCGATCGCCCACCGAGACGCTCTCGAGGATTTCGGGATGCTGCAGCTGCACGCGCTCGGCGTTGCCCGGGGCATCGGAGCTGTCGAGGGTGAACTTGCCACCCTGGGTCAGCATGATCGCGCCGTCGGCGAACTTGCCAACGCGGAGCTTGGGGCCCTGCAGATCGACCAGGATGCCGATCGGATGGCGGATACGCTCTTCGACGTTTCGGATGCGCTGCACGGTCTGTTTCAGCACGTCGTGGCTGGCGTGGCTCATGTTGATGCGGAACACATCCGCACCGGCACGCGCCAGTTTCTCGATCATCGCCTCATCGGAGGAAGCGGGGCCAAGGGTGGCGACGATCTTCACGCGTCTCATGCGTCTCATTCGAGGGGTGCACCTTCATCTTCAGGAGTGTCATCGGCCAGCTGATCGTCGCCGCCATCAGCCGGATCGTTCTGGGCAGGCAATTCGCCTTCGAGCGGCACCGCGTCTTCGCTGGCCAGACCTTCACCGCCGACCACTTCCCCTTCGGTCAGCTGCAGGGTCCAGTTGGATTTGTTCTGGGTGTCGACTTCAAAGAAGCCCGTCCGTTCGTAGCCCCGCGCCAGGCAATCCTCAACCCCGAAGATGGTGAAGGTCTCGTCGCGCGTGCACATATAGACATCGCCGTCCCATGCGCCGCCCGAAACGTCGTCGGCGGCGTACACATAGTAGTAGCGGCGGGAGTCGAGGTTGCCGTGATAGATGGTGACGCAGTCTTTCGTATCGGCAACCCACCAGCCCTCGGATTGCCAGCCCTTGTCGGCACGATAGCCAAAGGCGACAGACACCTTGTTGGGGGTTTCGTTGCAGACGCGGAACTCACCTTCTTCGGTGTCGACGGCGGCGGGGGTCTGCTGCGCCTGCGCGCTCGAAACGCCGAGCGGCACCTGCGGTGGATGCGGCAGCAGCATCCAGACGACTGACGCAACGATCGCGGTGGCGACCACACCTGCAATAGTCAACAAATAGCGCAAATGGACGATCCGGAAGAGCCGAGGGGCCACAAGCCTTGTGCAATCGTTTGCAGCGAGCGCTGTTGTGGCCACGCACCCGCCCTAAGTCAACGGGTTAATCCACCCTTTTGGCGGAAATGCGAAAGCCGCGGGGACGCGGTGTGGATTGCGACGCTGGGGGGTTGAACCCTGGCCGCCAAAGCGGTTGAAAGGCGCCAACTGTTTCCAGGAAGGACCACCCATGGCTGATACCATCAGTTCCGACAGCGTCGCGCAGGACCAGATCCGCGCCTTCATCGAGCGCATCGAGCGCCTCGAGGAAGAAAAGGCCTCGATCGCGGGCGACATCAAGGAAGTCTACGCCGAGGCCAAGGGCAACGGCTTCGACACCAAGGTGCTGCGCAAGATCGTCTCGATCCGCAAGCAGGACCACAACGAGCGCATGGAGCAGGAAGCCCTGCTGGAGCTCTACCTCACCGCCCTCGGCATGGCGGCCGCGCCGAGCGACAGCGACGACGAGTAGGCGGCGCAACATCCCTGTTGAGCGGGCCGGCGGGACATATCTATGGATCGTTCGGTCCGCCACCGCGTTCCGGCTCGCCATCGGCAGTCGATGAGCCGGTCGCTCGCCCCGTGGCGCAGCAGGGAAAAACACGATGATGCTGCCCAAGGGGACGACCGTTGCCGTTGCAGACGGCGAAAAGCTGAACCTGTTCCACAACACCGGCGACGAAGCCGGGCTGAAGCTGTCGCCGGCTCCGCACGCGCAAGTCGATGCCGATGCCCATGGCAGCGGCTCCCGCACGAACAGCTCGGGCAATCCTGATCAGAGCCAGTCCAGCGAGGACGATTTTTCCACGGGCATCGTCGACATGCTGAACAAGGGCGTGCTGGATGGCAGCATCGATGGCCTTGTCATCATCGCTGCCCCAAGGGCGCTCGGCGAAATGCGGAAGCACTATCACAAGGTGCTGACCGCCAAGCTGCTCGGAGAGATTGCCAAGGACCTGACCGGACATCCGGTAGCAGACGTCGAGACAGCAATCACCGCGGCCTGAGCCAGCGTATAGGGCCGCCGCGAGCGGCCCTATCCCCGGATGTAGGTCTTGTAGGCCCAGCCGGTTCGGCCATCGGTGTCCTGGACCTTCAGCCAGCCCTTCGACTCGTCGAGGACGCTGACCGCTGCTCCGCCCGAGAGGTTGAACAGCGCCTTGTTCGACTTGCCCGGACCGGCGCGGACAGTCACGCCCGAGCTTGCGACCGTCCTGAGGCTGGCCGGCTTTTCTGGCTCCGCTGCCGGTGCATCCTTGATGACGGGCAGGTCGTCCAGTTCGAGATTGTCGAGCAGGCTGGCGTCTACCCAGCCATCCCGATCGCGCTCGTCGGTGATGGCCACCCAGTCGCCGGACTTGCCGGTCACTTCGACCGCGGCGCCCGCGGCAAGCGCAAACAGCCGCTTGTTGGACGGCGACGGCCCCGAGCGCACGTTGATGGAGCTGTCTCCCACCCGAACGGCATCGTCTTCCGGCCGCGCCGCATAGCCCAGCGCCGTGATGTTGCGGTTGGCGTCGGGCACTTCGGTTTCGATGGCCCAGGCCGCTGCGTTGCGGCTGACGGGCAGGGGGGCGAGGGTCGCCTGGTCCCTGGGCATGGGCAGTTCCACTTCTGCCGCCGCCACGGCTACCGCGCCTGCTGGAACCTGGTCGGCCGGAACCAGCACCGGCTCCACCAACTGCTCGAATGTCGAGGCGATCATCTCGTCGCTTGCCGCAACGGCAACGACTTCCGGCTCGGCCGTAGCAGAGACTTCGGCCTCTGCGAAGGTGAGTTCGCCGGGAAGGCGCTCTTCAACAGGCGCAACTGGTTCGGCGACGGCTTCAGCCACTTCCACCTGTGTGGCAAGGGGGTTGGTCTGCAGGCTCATCACGACGCCGGCAATGCCAAGGATGCTCAGCACGGCGAAGATCGCCAGCGAGCTCCATGCAACGATTGCGCCGATCGGCTTGCGCCGCGTGCCCCAGTCCACTCTCAATGTCCTGCTCAGGAATTGCCCAGTCTGATCACTCTGACGTGAAACCTTGCCGACAATCGGCCCCCACTGAGTCCATTTTGGGGCAAACCGCACCTATTCTGCCGCCTGGTGCGAGATCGTGCTGTCCGGCGCTGCAGGATCGCCGGGCGCCGTCTCGCTGCCGAGATCAGGGAAGGCGAGGATCCGCTGCTTGCGGCCGTCGATCCTGATCACCAGCAGCCCCCGCTCCTCGAAATAGGTCAGCAGCCGGCGCGCCCGACCGGTCGAGTGGGTGCCGTAGGCGCGGGCGATTGCCGCATCGGACGGGCAGGGGGTGCCCGACAGACTCGCCTGCGCCACGAGAAGGAACACGCCCTGCACGTCCTCGTCGAGGCTGTGTGACAATTCGAGCGCCCTTTGCCAGGCGTCAGTCTCCCGCAGTTCGTCGGCAATTCCGGCTCGCAGCACGGCCAACCGGCGCTTGAACGCAGGGAGAGCCATCGGCTCGCCCGGCACGCGGCGGATGCGGCAACGGACGAGGAAGTCCTGGTACAGCACCGCGACCGAGCGGAACGAGGCGTCGGGATCGCCCAGCAGCTCGGTCAGCGCCGCATCGACCAGCGCGTCGCGCTCGGCCGGGTCCATTTCCGGCTCCGACGGCTTTGGCGGTGCCGGGCGACTCAACTGCGCCAGCAGGTCCGGCATCGGCGTCGGGGCCGGGCGCGTTGCAGGGCGCGGACGCACGATGCGTTCCGCCTCGGGATCGCGGGCGAAGATGAGGTCCCGCGCGTCGGCCGGTGCCTCGGGCAATGGCGTGAGCTTTGGACTGGTCGAACGCGCCGAGGTCTCGACATCGCCGATGATGATGGGCAGCGGCCGGCGCGACATGGCCGGGCCGAGCGCCACGAAGTGCCCGCGGTTCAGGTCGCGGAACATCTCGGCCTGCCGCCGCTCCATGCCGAGCAGGTCGGCGGCGCGTGCCATGTCGATGTCGAGGAAGGTGCGACCCATCAGGAAATTACTGGCCTCGGCCGCCACGTTCTTGGCCAGCTTGGCCAGTCGC
>CAMDAL010000024.1 GCA_945888565.1 Devosia equisanguinis
GGCGAAGGCCACGTCCTCGGCGATAGACGGCGACAGGTGATGGCAGACCATCAGCATGTCGAGATGCTCGGCCAGCGTGTTCACGGTGTAGGGCCGCGTCGGGTTGGTCGAGGACGGCAGGACGTTCGGGAGCGAGGCGATCTTGATGATGTCGGGTGCATGCCCGCCACCGGCGCCCTCGGTGTGGAATGCGTGGATGGTGCGGCCCTTGAACGCCCGCACCGTATCCTCGACGAAGCCGCTCTCGTTCAGCGTGTCGGTGTGGATCATTACCTGGACGTCGAAGGCGTCGGCGACCGAGAGGCAGTTGTCGATCGCGGCCGGGGTGGTGCCCCAGTCCTCATGCAGCTTCAGCGACGAGACACCGGCGAGGATCATTTCCTCGAGCGGGGCAGGGAGCGAGGAGTTGCCCTTGCCCGCCAGCGCCAGGTTCATCGGGAACCCGTCAAAACTCTCGATCATGCGCTGTGCGTGCCATGCGCCGGTGCAGGTGGTGGCAAGCGTGCCGTGCGCCGGGCCCGAGCCACCACCGACCATGGTGGTCATACCGGCCATCAGCGCTTCTTCGATCTGCTGCGGCGCGATGAAGTGGATGTGCGAATCCATGCCGCCGGCCGTGAGGATCTTGCCCTCGCCGGCGATGATCTCGGTCGATGGCCCGATGATCACGTCGACGCCCGGCTGGGTATCCGGATTGCCGGCCTTGCCGATCTTCGCGATGCGCCCGTCCCGCAGGCCCACGTCGGCCTTGTAGATGCCCGTGTGGTCGACGATCAGCGCGTTGGTGATCACCGTATCCATGGCGCCTGCCGCGCGGGTGATCTGGCTTTGGCCCATGCCATCGCGGATCACCTTGCCGCCGCCGAACTTGACCTCCTCGCCATAGATGGTGAGGTCGCGCTCTACCTCGATGATCAGGTCCGTATCGGCCAGCCGCACCTTGTCGCCGGTGGTGGGGCCGTACATCTGGGCATAGGTGGCGCGTGAGATGCGGGCGGGCATGGCAGTCCTTCTTTCGGGCGGGGCGTTCCGCACCATTTCAATCGCCTATTATTCAGGCTGTCCAGCCATTTGCCGCCGGAATCGGCAGGCGAAAACCTGACTCGAACAAACAAATTGTCCCGTTGCGTCCGGCGACATAGTTTGCCGCTGGGGTGCAATCTGTGGAAGCTGTTTCATGAAACTCATACTGCTTGGAATGCTGGCTGCGGCCGGCATGAATTTTGGCGCGTCCGGTACACTTGCTGCTGGGTCGGTCGAGCGCGGCGATTACCTGGTCAATACCATCATGGGCTGCGGCAATTGCCATACGCCGCGCGGCCCGGAGGGTTTCGATGCGACGCGGCCGCTCGCCGGCGAGGTTGTGGAGGACGGTCCTGCCTTCAAGGCGGTGGCCAAGAACATCACGCCGGGCGGCCCGGTGAAGGACTGGACGGACGAGCAACTCGGCAAGGCGATTCGGGAGGGCATCCGCCCCGATGGCTCGCTGATCGGCCCGCCCATGCCGTTCGAGGTCTATGGCGGCATTTCCGACGATGACCTGGGGTCGATCGTCGCCTACCTGCGCTCGGTCCCGGCACTCGATAACGATCCCGGCCAGTCGCAGTACAATATCCCGCTACCGCCAGCCTGGATGGCGCCAGTCACCACCGTTGCGGCGGTGCCCGAGGGCGTGACGGTGGAATACGGCGCCTATCTCGCCGGCCCGCTCGGCCACTGCACCGTGTGCCACACCCCGCAACTCGAGAACGGTCAGTTCGATTTCGCCAACCAGCTCGGTGCTGGTGGCCTCGAGTTCGCCGGTCCGGGCGGCTCCGTCTATGCGGCCAACATCACGCCGACGGGCCTCGGCGAATATACCGACGAGCAACTGGCGACCCTGATCACCCATGGCTCCCGCCCCGACGGCTCAGTCCTGTCGCCGCCCATGCCCACGTACTTCCTCGCCGGCCTCAAGCCCGACGACGTCCAGGCGCTGATCCTCTACATGCGCCAGCTGCCGCCGAAATAAGCCAGGCACCACAAGGCGGCTGATTGGGCACTATCGGCCTCATCAGCCGCCGGATCACGCGCAGTTTGAGGCAGACTGGCGCCCGCGCGGTTGGCGTCAGGGCACGGATATCTTGTCTGTGGGCAGGGTCAGGTTGAGCTGTTTACCGAGAAAGACCTGGTCTTCGGGGGTGTCAAGCAGTCCGCTGGCTACGGGAATCATGGCGATGGAGGGGCAGGCAACTGCCTCTACCCGCAAATCGGACAAGCGCTGGACCGCCGGCGACAAGGGCGCGCCGTTGCAGGTTATGTAGGAGAGATCAGGATAAGGCGCTTCGTCTCCCGCGCTGTTGAAGGCGCTGAGGGCGAACGAGCAAGTTCCCGCCTCGCACGACGATGCCACTTCGAAGCGCGCGACATCGCCGCCCGGCACTTGCGGCAGCCCAATGGCGCGCAGGCCGGTCAGGGCGACGACCACTGCCCCGAAGACCAGCAAAGGCACCGCCAGGCTGGCCCGGGTACGGCCGTCGGAGACCCGTGCCATGGCGATGGCAGCGATGAAGGCGCAGTTCAGCAGCACCAGTGATGGAACGAAGTCGCGGAAGAACCCGTACTTCAGGTGCGAGGAGCCGGACGGGGCACCGCTCAGGTACGCCAGCAGCAGCCCTCCCGAAGCCACGATGGCAAACAGCACGCTGAGCGGCAGACGCAGCACCAGCCGAGGCCGAAAAACGAACAGGGTCAGCAGGCCGGCGGCCGCAGCGGCCAGGCCGGGCAGTTGCAGGAGGAGCGGCTGTCGCCAGGTCTCGAGGCTGTCCACCAATGGCGACACCGTGGGCGGCCGCGCGAGGTCGCACAGGGTTGCGTAGCAAGGGTCCCAGAACAGTTGCAGGGCCTTCGTCGGGGCCAGTTGCGGTGTCAATACCATCACCGGCTGGGTGCTGTACTGCTGGTAGAGGGACCAGTTGTGGCTCACCAGTCCTATGGCGGCAAAACCGAGCGCTGCTCCTCCGGCAAACGGTAGCGCTACCTGCAGCAGGACGGTCGAAGGCCACTTCCTCAGCGACTGCCAGTTGCGCCCCGCGGCTACAGGCAGGATCAGCACGGCCGCAATAGCTGCCACCAGCGCCTCGAACATCCGGGTTTGCACCAGGGCGATGGCCAGCACTCCGATCAGCGCCGATCGCACGGAGAGCTTCATTGCGGAGAGGCCGACAAGGACGACAGCTCCCAGCAGCGCCGTCGCGACGAAATGCGTCCACGGGATGTCTGTGACGCGATACCACACGCTGGACATAAGAGACAGCACGGCGACCAGCGCCAGCGCAGCCTGAAACCCGATGCCCGTTTGAAGTCGCTGTCGCATCGCTATCGTCGCAAGGACGATGGCACAGGCGATAAAGGCCAGCCGGCTCAGCAGGACCAGCGCCGGCCCTGCATCGAGCGAGAACACCTGGCCGATTCCCAACGTCAGCGCGACATAGGCGGGACCAACCCGCGACCGGGTTTCGGCGTCGGGCAGGCCGAGTTCGATTGTCTGGTTCGCGGCCTGAAGGAAGAACTGCTGGTCGCGCCAGTCGACGAGCGTGGAAAGTCCCAGGCCACTCGGTGGCGCGATTGCGAGGCAAACCACGGCCAGCACGACGACCAGCCAACCCGGCAGCTTGCTCGGTCCCGACTGCCGACCACTCGTCGGGACATTGGTCTGCATCGCCAAGACGCCTCCCGGGCGAGAATTCGCCGCAGGCTAGCCGATTCCCCTCGGTCCGTCGGCCCTCAAAGCGCCTTGGCGGCCTGGGCCTTCCGATAGGTCGCCACCACGCCGTTGATGATGCCGTCGAGCAGTTGCTCGCCCTGCTTCACCTGAGGATCGGTCTGCGTCCTGGCGATCACCGAGATGGCTAGGAGTTGCACGGCGTAGGCCGCCTTGTCCTTGCCGTCGCGGTGGAAGGCGTTGCCCTGTTCTTTGAAGTCCTTCAGGAGGCGGTCGTAGGCTTCGGCCGAGAGCTTCGCCTTGAACTCCGTCCAGGTCCTCACCTTGTAGAGGTCGACCAGCCGGGCCGCGAGGCTGCCGATCGTCCACATGGCCTCGGTGTCGTCGGTGAGGTTGTCCTTCACGTCGCGCATGATGGCGACGAGGCGTTCCTTGAAGTCCTGTTCCTTGGTCGGCATCGTATTTCCCGGCAGTTCGCTGCGCCGAGCCATAGACCAATTTCGCGGCGATTGCCAAAGTCTCGGCGGCATCGCCGGGATTTTTGCCACAGGCTGGTGATGCATGGAGCAGGTGGAGCAACTTCCGCTCCCGGAGTCGATCCCATGAAGCGCACGCTCGCCGCGGTCCTTGCCGTCCATGCTCTCACCGCCGCGCCGGCCCTGGCGCAGTTCACCGACGTGAACGCCATCATCCAGAGCATCGGCACCAACGAGTTCACCCGCGCCGCCGACAAGGTAAGCGGGGCCTCGTCTGCGCGCGTCGAAAAGCTCTCGACTTTCCTCGGCGCGTCGAGTGCCGGCCAGCGACTGGTGCGGGCCGAGGTGCTGCACGAGCGCAGCCTGTCGCGCCTGCACAGCAACCTGATGCTGAGTCCAATCGCCATGCAGGCGATCCGCGCTTCGGGCTTCGAGGTGAACCAGATCGTGGCGCTGAGCCTCGACGGCGAAGGCTCGGCCATCCTCTACGCCGACGACCTGTAGGGAGGCTCAGAGCTTCCCCATCACCTTCTGCTGGAAGCCGTAGACTTCGCGCTTGCCCGACAGCGGCACCAGCTTGACCTCGCGCGCCTGGCCCGGCTCGAAGCGAACTGCCGTGCCCGCCGCGATGTCGAGCCGCATGCCGCGGGCCTTCTCGCGGTCGAACACCAGTCCGGCGTTCGTCTCGTAGAAGTGGTAGTGCGAGCCGACCTGGATCGGCCGGTCGCCTGAGTTGGCAACCTCGAGCGTGATCTGCGTTGCGCCGACGTTGAGTTCGATGAAGCCGTAGGCAGTAATGACTTCGCCTGGAATCATGGCCATCGGATCACCTGATCGGTTCGTGGACGGTCACCAGCTTGGTGCCGTCGGGGAAGGTGGCTTCGACCTGCACGTCGCGGATCATCTCGGCGATGCCCTCCATCACCTGCGCGCGGGTCACCACATGCGCCCCGGCCTCCATCAGGTCGGCTACCGAGCGGCCGTCGCGCGCGCCTTCGACGACATAGTCGGTGATCAGCGCGATCGCCTCGGGGTGATTGAGTTTCACGCCGCGCTCGAGCCGCTTGCGGGCAACGATCGCGGCCATCGAGATCAGCAGCTTGTCTTTCTCGCGGGGCGTCAGGTTCATCTGGTGTCCTACATGTGCCAGAGGCGGGGCAGGGCGCCCGCGCCAGAAAGCTCGGCGATTATTGGCGCGATGGTCCGGCGAAGCGCAAGCCCTGATGCAGCGACCGCGCGCACCACCAGCCGCTCGCCGATCAGGCTGGCGCCTGCATCCAAGCTCAGCAGAGAGCGGGCCCGGTCAAGCTTCCGCCCCGCATCCGCTCCAACATAGAGCAGCGTCGCGAAGGCCAGCCGGCCGTCGAGCAGCGACAGCCCGTCACGCTCCAGCGGATCGGCCGACAGCCGCGTCGCCTCGGCGTGGACCAGCCGGCCATTGCGGCGGATGCGCCAGTTGTCGGTGAGCCGGGCGTTGCGGGCGGCTTCGCCCATGGCCTCGCGGCCGAGCAGGATCGCTTCCACCGCGAACAGGCTCGCCCCCTCGTCGAGATCGACGTCGAGTGAACGGTTCAGCCGCCCGCCTTCGAACAGGATCGTCTCCTGCGGCAGCCAGTCGACATGCGCTCCGGCGCGCACCTTGAGGTGCGTCGAAACCCGCGCGTCATCGCCCAGCGACCGGTAGACGCGCTCGCAGGCCTGCGTGGTGAACACCATACGCGCGCCCGGCGCGGCATCCGCCTCCCAGCGGACGTCGTCGCCGCCGGTCAGGCCGCCTGCGGTATTGATCAGCACGGCCTGCAGGCTGGCATCGTGGGTGTGCGGCAACCGGATCTTGGCGCAGCCCTCCTGGAACAGCGTCGTCAGCCGTGTCCGGCCATCCAGCACCTGCGTGCCGATCCGGCCGGTGCCCCGGGCGCGCTGGTGCTTCGGGAGAGCCGCGACGGATGACATCACACCATCAGGTGCTTGCGCACCTCTGGCAGGTCGAGGTCGGCCGCTGGGCCGGAATGCATGATTTCGCCGCGATCCATGATGTAGATGTCGTCGGCGATCTCGCGGCAGAAGTCCAGATACTGTTCGACGAGGAGGATGGTCATCCCCTTCTGGTCGCGCAGGAACTGCAGCGCCCGGCCGATATCCTTGATGATCGACGGCTGGATGCCCTCCGTCGGCTCGTCCAGAACCAGCACCTTGGGCCGGGTCACCAGCGCCCGGCCGATGGCCAGCTGCTGCTGCTGCCCGCCCGACAGGTCGCCGCCGCGCCGCCCGAGCATCGACTTGAGGATCGGGAACAGCTCGAAAATGTAGGTCGGAATGTTCCGGTCGGCCGGCTTGAGCGGCGCATAACCGGTCTCGAGGTTCTCCTTGACGGTCAGCAGCGGGAAGATCTCGCGGCCCTGCGGCACGTAACCGATGCCCATGCGCGCCCGCTTGTAGGGCGGGGATTTCTTCAGCACCTCGGTGTCGAACACGATCTCGCCAGCCGACACGTTGTTGATGCCCGTCACGGCCCGCAGCGTCGAGCTCTTGCCCACCCCGTTGCGGCCGAGAACCGCGGTGATGCGCCCCGGCTTGCACTCGATCGAGATGCTCTTGAGCGCCTGCGCCGCGCCATAGTGGAGATCGATCGCCCTGATCGTGAGGCCGGTGGTCATCGTCCAAGGTACCTTTCGATCACGATGGGGTTGGCGCTCACCTGGTCGAGCGTCCCCTCCGCCAGCACCGAGCCTTCGGCGAGGCAGGTGACGCGGGTGCCAAGCTCGCGCACGAAGCTCATGTCGTGCTCCACCACAACCACCGAACGGGTCTTGGCGATGTCCCTGAGCAGCTTCGCTGTTTCGACGGTTTCGGCGTCGGTCATGCCGGCCACCGGTTCGTCCACCAGCAACAGCTTGGGGTCCTGCGCCAGCAACATGCCGATTTCGAGCCACTGCTTCTGCCCGTGGCTGAGGTCACCGGCCAGTTCGTCCTTGCGATTGGTGAGCCGGACGGTATCGAGGATCTCGGTGATCCGCGCCTCGTCTGCCTCGGACTGGCTGTAGAACAGCGCATTGAAAACCCCGCGCGGCTTTTTCAGCGACAGCACGAGATTGTCCCACACCGTGTGACTCTCGAACACGGTCGGCTTCTGGAATTTGCGGCCGATGCCGAGATTGGCGATGGTCGCCTCGTCGAGCTTGGTGAGGTCAGTGCGCCCGTCGAAATAGACTTCGCCGTCGTTCGGCCGGGTCTTGCCAGTGATGATGTCCATCATCGTCGTCTTGCCGGCGCCGTTCGGGCCGATGATCGCCAGCATTTCGGCTGGGTGAACAATGATGGAAAGGTTGTTCAGCGCCTTGAAGCCGTCGAAGGAGACGGAGACACCGTTCAGGTAAAGCATGGTGCCGGACTTGTCTGGGACGCTCATTCGGCGGGCTCCGGATTGGGCCTGGTGGTCATCGCCGGGGTCTCGCCGGCCTTCGCCTCGACGCCCTGGCGGTCGAGCTTGCTGGAATTGCGCTTGGTGGTGCCGGTGCGAATCTGGCCGATCAGCCCAACGATGCCCTTGGGCAGGAACAGGGTGACGAAGACGAACAGGCCGCCCAGTGCAAACAGCCAGTATTCGGGCAGGGCGCTGGTGAACATGGTCTTGCCGAAGTTGACCAGCACCGCGCCGATGATCGGCCCGATAATGGTGCCACGGCCGCCGACCGCCACCCAGATCACCGCTTCGATGGAATTTTCCGGTGCGAACTCACCGGGATTGATGATGCCGACCTGCGGCACGTAGAGGGCGCCGGCAATGCCGGCCATCACCGCCGAAACGGTGAAGGCAAACAGCTTCACGTTTTCCGGCCGCCAGCCGAGGAAGCGGGTGCGGCTCTCGCCGTCGCGCACCGCCACCATGACCTTGCCGAGCTTCGAATTGACGATCATCGAACAGAGAAAGACAAAGAGCGCGAGGAATAGCGCACTCAGCGCAAACAGTGTCGTCCGGGTCTCGGCCGCCTGGATGTTGAAGCCCAGGATGTCCTTGAAGTCAGTGAGCCCGTTATTGCCGCCGAAGCCGAAATCGTTGCGGAAGAAGGCGAGCAGCAAGGCGAAGGTCATCGCCTGGGTGATGATCGAGAGATAAACGCCCGTGACGCGGCTGCGGAAGGCCAGGTAGCCGAAGACGAAGGCGAGGATGCCCGGCACCACAATCACCATCACCATGGCGAACCAGAACATGTCGAAGCCCAGCCAGTACCAGGGCAGTTCCTTGTAGTTCAGGAACACCATGAAATCGGGCAGCACCGGGTTCGCGTAGACGCCGCGCGCGCCGATCTGGCGCATCAGGTACATGCCCATGGCGTAGCCGCCGATGGCAAAGAACGCGCCGTGGCCGAGCGACAGGATGCCGACATAGCCCCACACCAGGTCGAGCGCGAGCGCCAGCATGGCGTAGCAGAGATACTTGCCGAACAGCGTCACCGCGTAGCCCGGCACATGGCCGAACGAGCCCGGCGGCACCAGCAGGTTGAGCGCCGGCACCGCGATGGCAATGGCCACGATGATGGCAACCAGCCAGATCGCCTTCCGGTCGAGCGCGCGGAAAATCATCTGGGTGATCATGCCCGGTCACCTTGCATGGAAATGGGTCGCTGAACCAAGGCGATCACTGCTCCACCGCCCGGCCCTTGAGGGCGAAGAGGCCCCGCGGTCGGCGCTGGATGAACAGGATGATCAGGATGATCAGGATGAGAATGATGATCTTGGCGACCACCGCGCCCGCGTAGGGCTCGAGGAACTTGTTGGCGACGCCAATCGACAGCGCACCGACGAGCGTGCCCCAGAGGTTTCCGACGCCGCCGAACACCACCACCATGAAGCTGTCGATGATGTAGTTCTGGCCAAGGTTGGGCGAGACGTTGTCGATCTGGCTCAGCGCCACGCCGGCGAGCCCGGCAATGCCCGAGCCCAGACCGAACGTCATGGCATCGACGAAGGGGGTGCGGATACCCATGGCGCTGGCCATGCGGCGGTTGGAGGTCACCGCGCGCATCTGCAGGCCGAGCGGAGTGCGCTTCAGCACCGCGAGCAACGTGAAGAATACCGCGATAGCGAAGATCACGATCCAGAAGCGGTTCCAGGTGATCGACAACCCGCCCAGGTCGAAGCTGCCGGACATCCAGGTCGGGTTCGCCACCTCCTTGTTGGTCGGCCCGTAGATGGTGCGGATGGCCTGCTGCAGGATCAGCGACAAGCCCCAGGTGGCCAGCAGCGTTTCGAGCGCTCGCCCATAGAGCCAGCGGATGATGCCGCGCTCGATGGCGATACCGATCAAAGCGGTGACGAGGAAGGCGAGCGGCAGGGCGATGGCCAGCGAATAATCGAGGACGTCCGGGAAGTTGCGCCGGATGACTTCCTGCACGGTGAAGGTGGTGTAGGCGCCGATCATCACCATTTCGCCATGGGCCATGTTGATGACGCCCATCACCCCGAAGGTGATCGCGAGGCCGATGGCGGCGAGCAGCAGCACCGAGCCGAGGGAGACGCCGTACCAGACGTTCTGGGCGATGCCCCAGGCCTGCTGGGTTTGCGTGAGGGAGTCGATGGCCGCCTGGATGGCCGGCTTCAGCTCATCGGGCGAAGTGCTCAGGACCCCGGCCAGCAGCGTGATGGAGTCGCGCCCGCCGCGCGCCTTCAGCACATCGACGGCGGCGGCTTTGTCGGCCAACGGCCCGTCCGTCTTGAGGATGATGGCGGCGCGGGCCGTCTCCATCGTCGCCCTGACTTCGGCGTCAGTCTCGGCGGCGAGCGCCACGTCGAGCAGTTCGAGGTTGTCGGGGTTGGCGTCACGCAGCACCGATTGTGCCGCGCTCAGCCTTGTGCCCCGGTCATCGCTCATCAGCGTCAGCTCGCCGATCAGCGTCCGAACCACGCGGCGGAGGCCGTTGTTGACGCGAACACGGTCGAGATCCAGTTCGGCCGCACCGGGGAAGGCGACGCCGGTGACCGGGTCGATCGCTGCGGCACCCGAGCCCAGCAGCACCTTGCCGCTCGCTTCATCGACCTGCAGGTCGCCGTCGAGCAGGGTCTGCAGCACGGCAACGGCGCGCGGATCGCCGGTGGCGGTCAGCGCCGTCGCCGCGGCCTCGCGATCGCGGAAATTGCCCGGTGCCAGCGCATTCACCAGCGTGCCAAATGTGGCGTCGTCGGTCTGCGAAAGGGCCGGCGGGGCTACGAGAAGGGCAAGGAGGAGCGCAACCAGGTGCAGCAGTCGCATCGCGTTCATCGTCGGCCTCAGCGTAAGAAAAGAGGAGGCGAGGGCGTTGCCGCCCTCGCCGTGGATGGTCAGGCGGTTACTGAGCGCCGCAGGTCTTGGTCTCGGTGTTGTAGTTGCCGCACTTGAGGTCGACCCAGTCGGCTTCCAGAACCTTCGACTCCGGCAGGAAGTCGGTCCAGGCGTCGCCCGGCACTTCCGCTTCGGTTTCCCAGACGACGTCGAACTGGCCGTCAGCCTGGATTTCACCGATCAGCACGGGCTTCGTGATGTGGTGGTTCGGGAGTATCTTGGCGATGCCACCGGTCAGGTTCGGCGTCTCGAGGCCGATGATGGCGTCGAGCACGGCGTCGGTGTCGGTCGTGCCGGCCTTCTCGACTGCCTGGACCCACAGGTTGAAGCCGATCACGTGGGCTTCCATCGGGTCGTTGGTCACGCGCTCGGGGTTGCCGATGAACGTGCGCCAGGCTTCGATGAAGGCAGCGTTCTCGGGGGTATCGACCGACTGGAAGTAGTTCCAGGCAGCGAGGTGACCCACCAGCGGGGCAGTGTCGAAACCGGCGAGTTCTTCTTCACCGACCGAGAAGGCCACGACCGGGATGTCCTCGGCCTTGATTCCCTGGTTGGCGAGTTCCTTGTAGAACGGCACGTTGGCGTCGCCGTTGATGGTCGAAACCACGGCGGCCTTCTTGCCGGTCGAGCCGAACGCCTTGATGTCCGACACAATCGTCTGCCAGTCGGAGTGACCGAACGGCGTGTAGTTGATCATGATGTCTTCAGCGGCCACGCCCTTGTCCTTGAGGTACTGCTCGAGGATCTTGTTGGTGGTCTGCGGATAGACGTAGTCGGTGCCGGCGAGGACCCAGCGCTCGACGCCTTCTTCGTTCATCAGGTAGTCGACGGCCGGGATGGCCTGCTGGTTCGGAGCGGCGCCCGTGTAGAACACGTTGCGCTCGGATTCCTCACCCTCGTACTGCACGGGGTAGAACAGGATCGAGTTCAGTTCCTTGAACACCGGCAGCACCGACTTGCGGGACACCGAGGTCCAGCAGCCGAACACCGCGGCCACCTTGTTCACTTCGATCAGCTCGCGGGCCTTTTCGGCGAACAGCGGCCAGTCGGAGGCGGGGTCGACGACCACCGCTTCAAGCTGCTTGCCGAGGACGCCGCCCTTCTTGTTCTGCTCGTCGATCAGGAACAGCATCGTGTCCTTGAGCGTCGTCTCCGAGATCGCCATCGTACCCGACAGCGAGTGAAGGACGCCGACCTTGATGGTCTCTTCCTGAGCATAGGCAGCCAGAGGCGCCATTGCGCCCACAGACATCGCCACCCCAAGACCGACCCCGGCCAGCATGCGTTGTACTGTCATATTAACCTCCGACAGATGGTTGTTTGCACCGCCAATCAGGATTGCAATCGCCATGCCACCGGCGCGGAAAAGCGCTAACCGCTTGATTCAACAGTGGTACGGAACCGGTTCGACACCGGTCTGTTGTATGCAGGCTCAGCAAAGTGCGGATCCAACGCCTATTTTATGAGCGGCGCTGGAGTGCGCTGCTCAACAATTAGGCGTGTGTGCAGTTTGCATGCGTTTCCGGGCGAAACAGGATCGCTCCCGGATGACCGGCAAATCTTGCGATGCTATGTTCTGGCTACCGGAGTTCACTCCGGCAGAGGTTGTTTGCACCGACACCTCGGCCCCGCGCCCCGGCGCGGGGCTTCTGCTTCAGCCCGCCGCGCGCCAGCGCAGTGTGTGTTTTTCTCGTTTGTACAGAAACCTTTGGCCCCACGCCCCCGTTAGGACGGAAAGCCGCAGCTGACAGGGCGCGGCACGATCATCGCTCGGGTGGCGAGGGCTGACGCTCCCTCGTTGCCCGGCCGGTGGGGCGCGGAGCTACGGCTCCGCGCCTTTTTTGTTTTGGCGCCCCTGCAACCAGGTTTCCAATACCAATAAGTGTTAGCAATTAAGCCGAAGTCGTGCGGCTGCTGCTCGAAGCCGGCTCGCCCGCCGACAGCCCTGATGATCCCTACGGCAACACGGCCTTGATGCTGGCATCCTTCGCTGGCGATGCGGAGACCGTCCGCCTGCTGATCGAGCACGGCGCCGATCCGCACCAGGTCGACCAGAGCCTCGAGACCGCGCTCCACTACGCCGCCTGGGGTGGCAGTACCGAAGTCGCATCCCTGCTGCTGGCGGCGGGCG
Source organism: Devosia equisanguinis (assembly GCA_945888565.1). Classification (GTDB taxonomy): domain Bacteria; phylum Pseudomonadota; class Alphaproteobacteria; order Rhizobiales; family Devosiaceae; genus Devosia_A; species Devosia_A equisanguinis_A. The sequence goes on from CAMDAL010000024.1 coordinate 12,630, forward strand.
CCAATCCCGGCGCAATCAGCGAGATCCTCTACCGCACGCCCTTGCACTTCGCCGCGAGTTATGGCGACCCCGAGTTGATTGCGCTGCTGCTGGTCGATGGCCCTATCAACTCTCGCGACATCGACGGCTCAACCCCGCTGCTCATCGCCACGCTGTCGCAACAGCCGGAAAACGTCCGCGCCCTGCTTGCCACCAACACCAGGCCCGACATTGCCGACGATGCGGGCCTCACGCCGCTAATGGCCGCGGCGCGGGATGGGCAGGTCGAGATCGCGCGCCTCCTGCTCGACCGGGGCGCTGATCCGACGCTGGTCGATCGCGCCGGGCAGGGCATCGAGGTCTACCTGAACTGGCACCCGACACCGCGGGTCCTGCCGGAAGGCAGCCGCGCTGCCTCGCTCGGCAACCAGCCCACCCCCGAAGACCTGGCGCGCCTCGATGCCGCCCATGCCGAGATCCGCGCCATGATCGCGGCGCGCTGAGCTACTCGGCCGGGGCAGGCACCGGCCCGCGACCATGCTGGTCCATCGGGTCAGGCTCGTCGAGCGCCCGCGCCGCCGCCAGCTCGCGCTGCAGCCGCGCTTCCTCCTCGGCCTTGGGCTTGGAGAACCGCGCCAGCAGCAGGTAGGCGACCGGCGTCAGGTACAGCGTCGCAGCTGCCGCGAAGGTCAGCCCGCCCACCATGATCCAGCCGAGCGCGGCGCGCGCTTCCGATCCTGCGCCGCCCGCGACGATCAGCGGCACGCCACCGAGCACCGTCGCGATCATCGTCATCACCACCGGGCGAAGCCGGATGTTCGAGGCATTCTCGATCGCTTCGCGCACCGATTGGCCGCGATCGCGCAGCTGGTTGGCGAACTCGACGATGAGGATGCCGTTCTTGGCCATGATGCCCACCACCAGCACCAGTCCGATCTGGCTGTAGACGTTCATCGTCACGCCGCTCACCACCATAGCGAACACCGCGCAGGCGAGCCCGAACGGCACCGTCGCCATCACGATGATGGCGCTCCACACGCTTTCGAACTGCGCCGCCAGCACCAGCAGGATCACCACCAACGCAAAGCCGAAGGTGATGAGCAGCCCGTTATTGCTTTCGCCGAGTGTCTTTGCTTCGGCCATCGGGATCACCGCCACCCCATCGGGCAGCATCGGCCGGGCGATCTGCACCGCCTCGGCATAGGCGTCACCGAGCGCGAACCCATCGCTCAGCGCCGCCGTTACCGTCACGGCCCGGCGCTGGTCCTCGCGGCTGAGCGATGGCGCGATCGGCGCTTCGGCCATGGTGGCAATGGTCGACATCGGCACGTAGCGCCCGTCGGCGGTGCGGAGGAAGATCGACTCGAGGTCGCCCGGATCGTTCACCGGGCTCGAGGTCGAGAGCATCCGCACCGAGTAGCTGGTGTCGTTGATGAACACCGTGCCGACATCCGAGCCGTCGATCATCGCCTGCATCGTGGCGTCGAGCCCGTTGATGTCGATGCCGAGGCCGGCGGCCTTCTGCCGGTCGATCGACAGCGTCATCTGCGGCTGCGTCGTTTCGTAGTTGGTGCTGACGCGCCCCCACTTCTCGTCCTTCGACAGCTCGTCGACGAGGCGGTTCGCCGTGTCGGACAGCGTCTGGTAGTTGTCGCCGACCAGCCCGACCTGCAGGCCGGAGCCGCCGCCGCGCACCCCGAGGCTGTTGCCCTGGCGGATGAAGGCGCGCACCCCCGGCACCTGGGTCAACTGCTGGTTGATCTCGGCGGTGATCACCTGCTGGCTCCTGGCACGATCCGCCCAGTCGGCCAGCGTCATCACGATGAAGCCCGAGTTGGTGCTCGACCCGAACCCCGAGATCGAGAAGATGCTCGTCGCTTCGCCGCTGGCCTTGTAGGGCTGCAGCAACTGCTCGATCTTCTGCATCTGCGTCTGCGTGAAATCGAGGCTCACGGTCGCCGGTGCGTTGACGCTGATGGCGATCGCGGCCCGGTCCTCCGGCGGCGTCAGTTCCTGCCGGATGCCGCCGAACGCCAGTGCCGCCGCTGCCGCGAACAGGACTGCCACGACGATGACGACCAGCGGGTTGGCCAGCACCACCCGCAGCGAGCTGCGATAAAATCCGGCCAGCACCCCGCCAAAGCGTTGGATCAGGTTCGGCTTGCGCTCCACGTGCGGCTTCAGCATGCGCGAGGCCAGCATCGGCGCCAGCGACAGTGCCACCACGGCCGACAATCCAACCGAGATAGCAAGCGTGAAGCCGAACTCCCGGAACAGCTGACCCGTCTGTCCCGGCAGGAACGAGATCGGAATGAACACCGCCGCCAGGGTCGCCGTCGTCGCGATCACCGCAAAGAACACTTCCTGCGTGCCCAGCACCGCGGCAGCCCGCGGCCCGAGCCCCATGGCCCGCCGCCGCGTGATGTTCTCGAGCACCACGATGGCATCGTCCACCACGATGCCGGTGGCGATCACCAGCGCCAGCAGGGTCAGGATGTTGAGCGAGAAGCCGAACGCGTAGATGCCCGCCACCGTGCCGATCAGCGCGACCGGCATGGTCACCGCGGGGATGATGGTGGCCCGCCAGTCCATCAGGAACAGGAAGATGATGACGATCACGCCGACCACGGCGATGATCAGCGAGCGCTCCACCTCATGGATGGCGCCCGAAATGAACACCGAGTCATCCGACGAAACCCGCACCTCGACGCCCGGCGGCAGCGATGGCTGCAGGTCCTCGACCGTCTTGCGGATCCCCTCGGAAATCTGCACGGTGTTCGACTGCGCCTGTGGCACGATGCCAAGCCCGATGCCTGTCTTGCCATCGCTGCGTAGCCCCGAGTTGGAGGCGGCGGGCGAAAACACCACGCTCGCGACGTCGCCGATGCGCGTCTGGTCGCGGATCGTGATGGCCTCGAAATGCGCCGGGGTATTGACCTCGGCGGTCGCGCGGATGGCGATGTTCTGGTTGGTGCCGTTCAGCGATCCCGCCGGGCTATCGAACCCGATGGTCGAGAGCGCACCGCGAATGTCGGCGACGGTCAACCCGAGGCTCGCCAGCTTCACCTGGTCGACATCGATGATGAACACCCGGTCCTGCGAGCCGTTGACCTGTACGTCGGCCACGCCCTGTACGGAGGCCAGTCGCTCTGCGATCACGTCGTTGACCAGCGCGGTCAGCTCGTCCTTGCTGAGCGTGTCCGAGGTGACGGCCAGCTGCAGCACCGCCTGGGCGTTCGAATCCGCCTTCACGATGGTCGGCGTCTCGACGCCGTCGGGCAACTGGTTGGTAATCCGGCTCAGCGCATCGCGCACGTCGGAGGTGGCGTTGTCGAGGTTCACCCCGTCGTTGAACGTCAGCGATACCCGGCTCCGCCCATAGGACGAGCTCGAAGAGATCGCTGACACGCCCTGCACCCGCGCCACGGCGCCCTCGACCGCCGAGGTGATTTCGCGATCGACAGTCTCCGCCGAAGCGCCGGTGAAGCTGGTGTTGATCGACAGGGTGGGGCGCTCGACCGTCGGCAGTTCCCGCACCTCGACGCCAAAGAAGGCCGCCAGCCCCGCCACGATGATGAGCGCGCTCACCACGAGGGCCAGCACCGGCCGGCGCACGAACAGTCCTGCTATCGCGCCGCCGCGCTGGTTCTGGTCCTGGATGCTCACAGCGCGCTCCCTGCTCGTTCGCTACCGCCAGCGCCGCGCTGGCCGCCGCCGACATCCGCTGGCTCGTCGAGCAGGCGCACCGTGGCGCCGGCCGTCAACTGCTGCACGCCCTGCGTCACCACCTGCTCGCCCTCGGCGAGCTCGGCCTTCACCAGCACGCCGTCCGAGTTGCGCTGGATGATCTGTACCCCGACGCGCTCGACCTTCTGGTCGGCATATTTCCAGAGGTAGGCGCCATCGCTCGACCACTGGATGGCCAGCGGGTCGACCGACGGGAAGGTCTCGCCGGGAAAGCTCATCGCCACCGAAAAACTCATCCCCGGCCGCAGCCGGCCATCGTCGTTGGGAATCCGCGCCTCGACCTTGAGGGTGCGGCTCGCCGGATCGATCCGGTTGTCGACCGCTCCGACCTCGCCCTCGATCGTCTGTCCCGGCAGCGCCACTGCGCTCGCCGTTACCGGCATCCCCGGACGTATCGCCCCGGCATAGCGCTCGGGCACCCAGAAGCTGACTCGGATATGCGAGGTGTCCTCGATGGTCGTGACCACGCTCTGTGCGGTAACCGTGTTGCCCGGGTTCACCTGGAACAGCCCCACAATTCCGGCGATCGGCGTGCTGATCGTGCGCCGCTTCAGGTCGAGATCGGCATTCTTGAGCGCGAGATCGGCGGTGCTGAGCGCCAGTTGCGCCGCGCTCACCTGCACGGTCGTAGCGTTGTTCGCGCCCGCCAGTGCGTTGGTGCGCTCGAGTGCCGCCTGGGCATCGTCGAAAGTCAGTTTGGCCCGGTCGTAGGCGATCTGCTCGGCATCGGCATCGAGCCGGCCGATCACCGCCCCTGCCGCGACGTCCTGCCCCGGCTGCGCCGAAAGTTCCACCAGCGTTCCGGTTGCCGGCGACATCACCGTCACCGAATGCGCTGCGGCGCCTTCCCCGATTGCAGCAAGCTTGTCGTTGATGGTGGCAAGCACCACTGGCGCCGTCACCACGATCATCGCCCGCGCGCCGCCGCGTCCGCCCGCCGGACCGCCGCCCCCCGGCCTGCCGCCGGCTGCCGCCTGGGCGTTACCGCCCGGGCCAGCCGCCGCCGGCTCGGGAGACGCGGGCAGGGTAATCCCGAACCGGGCCAGTTGCTCGGGCGCGCCGGGCACAAGAAAGATGTAGGCGGCCGCTGCCGCTCCCACGATGACGAGCGAAATCAGTATCTGCCGGATCAATGCGCTAAACTCAGGTAGGCCCCGGAGGGGGCGTGCAATGACCAAAACGATAGCATCGGGACTCGGCGAGGCACGTTAAATCACGGTAACTTTGGCGTGCCGCGCCGCCTTGTGCCCAAAAATGCCCCCCGCCGTGACAACTGTCCACAGTTTGGGCAATCCGCTTGCACTCTGCGTACATTCTGGTTTGATCGCCCCCGGTGCAAACAAGGGGACCTCCTATGATCAAACTCGCAACCGGGCTGTCGGCCGCGCTGCTCGCCGGCCTGCTGGCCACATCCGCTGCCTATGCGCAGACCGCCGTCAAGTTCACCCTAGACTGGAAGTTCGAAGGGCCGGCCGCCGGCTTCTTCCTCGCCCTCGACAAGGGCTACTTCAAAGCCGAAGGCCTGGACGTCACCATCGACACCGGCAACGGCTCGGTCGAGGCGATCCCGCGCGTCGCCACCGGCGCCTACCAGATGGGTTTCGGCGACATCAACTCCGTCATCAAGTTCCTCGACGAAGACCCGGCCCAGAAGGTCAAGGCCGTCATGATGGTCTATGACAAGCCGGTGTTCTCCATCGTCGGCCGCAAGTCGCTCGGCATCACGGACGATCCGAAGTCGGTGGAAGGCAAGAAGCTCGGCGCCCCGCCGCCCGATGGCGCCTTTGCCCAGTGGGCCGCCTTCAAGGCCGCCGCCGGCATCGACGACAGCGCCATCACCATCGAGAATATCGGCTTCCCGGTCCGCGAGCCGATGCTCGCCAAGGGTGAAGTCGACGCCGTCTTCGGTTTCGCCTTCTCGGTGATCCTCAACCTCAAGGCGCAGGGCACCCCGGCGGAGGATATCTCGACGATCCTCTTCGCCGACCATGGCCTCGAGCTCTACGGCAACTCCGTGCTGGTCAACGAGGACTTC